>JANNCN010000045.1:0-20160 GCA_031386665.1 Rhodoferax sp.
TTGCCCACGGTGGTCATGAAACCCGGCCAGTTGGTGCCAAACTGAAAGCTCATGGTGATGCCGCTGACCACGCCCAAAGCGAAAGTCAGCGCAAAAATTTTGATCCAGAACTGGTAGGCGTCCATCCAATGCTGTTGGCCGGTGGCGGTAAACCGGGTTTTGAAAAACAGCAGCGCCCAGCCCATCGAAATGCTGATAGTGGGGAACAAAATGTGAAATGTCATGTTGGCCGCAAACTGAATGCGGGCCAAGAGGATGGGGTCAAACGAGTCCATGGCGATTCCTTTTGAGCTTCCTTGAGCGGATTCCTAGATCGGGTTATTAAGTCGGGTTCCTCGAAATTTCAAGCGTTGGGGTTAAGGTTTGGGGCTGGCGTCAGCAAAGACATTGGCCCCTAAAACCTGCTTCACCCGATCCTTCATTTCCAGCATTTTTTGCACTTTGGAGCCCATCTTCATCAGGCTGGCCAGGGTGTCGGAGTCCATTTTTTGCACATCGTCCAGCCAATCGGTGATCATTTCAATGAACTCGTGCATTTGCCGCATGCGCGCCTGGGCGTGAATGTCCTCAATGCCGCTGGGCTGCTCCATCAAGGCATCGCGCAACATTGAGAGCGTGGGGTCAATCTCGCGTTTGCGCCGCTCGGCCGCCAGCGTTCTGAAAATTGCCCAAACATCTTCAGGTGCCTGAAAGTATTCGCGACGGTCATTCGGCTGGTGAATCAGCTTGACCAAGCCCCAAGATTGCAGTTCTTTAAGCCCCATGCTGACGTTGGATCGCGAGAAATTCAGCGCCTCGCCCACCTCGTCTGCATTGAGCGGCTTGGCGGCGACAAACAGCACCGCGTAAATTTGCCCCACCGTGCGGTTCACGCCCCAGCGGCTGCCCATTTCACCAAAGTGCAGGACGAATTTTTGAGTGAGCGGTGGCAGGTTCATGGTTGGTAATTCCTGAATTTTCAGTATTGTCTGAAATTTCAGGAATTAATGCAAGCTACGGGCCGGATGCTTGATGAAATTTGAAGGCGATTGGGAAGATTTTTGAAATCTGGCGTGGGGTTTGCGTGACTCGACAAGGATTGGTCAACCTGCAATCGGTCGTAAAGCGCGCGTCAGTCAGTCCCAAATCGCGCGGCAATCGTTCACGAATGGCCCACGAAATTGCTATATTTATTATAGCAAACTATGACCATTATTCGAGAGCTAGAGGCCTACTTTATTAAAAATTCCGACTCAGGCCCGATTTTGAGGCTCAATATACCCAAATTGGGTATATTGAGCCTGTTTTACCCTCAATTTGAGTCTTTGGCCAAAGCCAGAATATCCACGTCCATCTGCAGGAAAAAATGCGGTAAATCAAGTAGCACCCAGTTTTCCGCCAGCAAGCCATTTTCTGCGCGCCACCAGTCCATCACCCGCATGGTGACAGCTTTGTTGCTGGCAGGCACACCCAAATACGGCCCCAAGTGAGTGGCGTGAATGCTGGGCCATCCCGTTGAAGCGGCGTAGGCGCCTTCGCCAAAGCGGGCACGGTGGTTACCGCCTTTCCGGTCTGGAATGGCTGCGAGAAAAGGCTGTTGGTGGTGTTTTTCAAACCCTGATATCGCACGTGAAGTGCCGATGCCGCCCGGGCCGTACCACATCATGTCCGGGTGCCAAAAGCGCGTCATGCCCATACTCTTAAGGTCGGTTTTATCGTAGTTGCTCAAGCCGCCAATCATCTGCAGCACCAAATCCAGGCAAGCTTGGCTTTCTTTGGGATCGCTCGCCCCGCGCAGCAAACCATCTTGAGTGCGTGGCCCTGGCACCAAAAGCTCCATCCCAGTGGGTTTGGGCAAAATCCGACGGCCCACTTGGCGAGCCAAATCGACCAAGTCCAGCAAAATTCGGGCCTCAGCGATTCGTCCATCAACGATGCGGTAAAACTCCCCAAACCTTAGCCAGACCGGCTCCCCGTTGGCTGGAATACCGAATAAATCAGCTTTGAAGGTGCCCAGGTAATGACCCGTACAGGTGACCCAGAGGCCCTCGCCACCGCAGATTTTTCCGTCCCACCAACCGCCAAAAAATAGATCGGTGCGTCGCTCCAGATCGGGCAAGGCTGCCAGCAACGGCGCGTAAAAACCTTGGGCCACCACCTGCGGCCCCACCAGCTGATTGACGGGGTGTGAGACGAGCCACAGCGAATCGGCGCTCAGCAGTTCGCGGCAGGAAAGCTCAAAATTTCGGCCAGGCAAACGGTGAAGGGCAAGCCAAGCGGCGCTTTTGGCGGCGGCAAGTGAATGGGCTTGTGCGGTCAATTCAGAAGTTGTCATTGTGTCGAGTCCAAAATGAATACCTATGCAAATCCTAATTTTTCAGACGAATGATTCGATGAATGGCTATCGTGCGTACACTTAGGGGTAAGCCCCAATTCTATTCATCTGCTCGTCTGTCAAAGTGCATACCTATGCAAACCGGGATTCGGCCATGACTGGCATTGCGAAAACGAATATTACCTCCTTTGATGTAGCACGTTTGGCGGAGGTTTCGCAATCGGCTGTCAGCCGCAGTTTTACGCCAGGCGCCAGCGTGTCAGACATCACCCGATCCAAGGTGTTGGATGCAGCGCGAAAACTCGGGTATCGGCCCAATGCGCATGCCCGCAGCCTCATTACCAAGCGCTCCCGCATCATCGGACTGGTTCTGTCCTACATGGAAAACCTGTTTTATCCAGTGGCGCTGGATCATCTAGCCAAACGTTTGCAGCGCGATGGTTACCACGTGCTTTTGTTCGTGAACGACACGCCCAACTCTGACGAGCTGGTTAATCAAATTTTGCAATACCACGTTGACGGCATCGTGCTGGCCGCGACCACGCTGTCATCTGGGCTGGCCCAGCGCTGTGCAGACGCCGCCATTCCCGTGGTGCTTTTCAACCGCGTGATGGCCACTGGCAGCGCAGGGGCGGTGAGCTCAGTGCGTTCTGACAACGTCGCAGGTGGGCGAGCAGTCGCACGCCATCTTGCGCAAACGGGGCATCAGCGCATCGCCTTCATTGCGGGCAATGAAGAGTCGTCCACCAACTTGGAACGCGAACGCGGCTTTCGGGAGGGGTTGGCAGAACGAGGCTTGAGAATCTGGGCACGAAGCGTTGGAAACTACGATTTCGAGCAAGCCCGAAACGCCGCGCGTGAGCTTTTTCGCCCAGGGTCTGAACACCCGGATGCTGTCTTTGTCGCAAGTGACCACATGGCGTTTGCTGTGATGGACACACTGCGCTTTGAGCTTGCCCTGCGGGTGCCGCAGGATGTGTCGGTTGTCGGTTTTGACAACGTTCCCCAGGCAGAGTGGGGAAGCTACCGTTTAACCACGGTCGAACAGCAAGTGGAGCCGATGATAGAGGCCACCGTAGGTCTGCTTCAGCGCTATCTTCGCGATGAACGCTCCTCGCAAAGTGAGAACGTGATCGTGCCTGTGCAATTGGTGATTCGAGAATCAGTGCGCAGCGCAAAGCCAAGCGGCGAAGGAAAAAAATGAAAGGTTTTGAAGCTGAGTTCCGCGACCTGGATCACTACATTCGTGTCATTACTGACCGTATCTGGGAGGGTCAACGCATCGACGATATTCGCCGCTATTACAGCGACGACTGCGCGGTGGAGACGCCGTCCAGCGTGTCCATCGGCATCGACCCTGTGATGGAAGGCACGCGTGCCACTTTGGTGGCATTCCCGGACCGGCGATTGCTGGCAGAGGACGTCATCATCTCGGGTGATGAAAACGACGGTTTCTTGTCGTCGCACCGAATCCTTAGTCCGATGACCCATATCGGACCGGGCATATTTGGCCCTCCCTCAGAGCGCGGTGTGCTAGTGCGCACCATAGCCGACTGCGTGTGTATCAACAACCGCATCGTGCACGAGTGGTTGGTACGAGACCAGTCAGCGATAGCCCGACAGATTGGTTTGCATGAGCGCGACTTGGCGCAACGCTGGCTCAATGAACGCGCAGGAGAGCGAAGCGGTTTTGGCAAATCTACAATGCCCGCCGTACCCGCGCCTTATGTTTCATTCATCGACTCCAACCCGATGGCGCAACGATTCTTGCAAAACTATCGTGAAATGTGGAGCGCAAAGGCTTCGAAGCAGAGTCAATTACTTTTTGATGACCACGTGATTGTTGCGCTGCCGGGTGGCGAAATGGCAGTAGGAGCCGCGCGATCGCGCTTTTGGGACGGGTTGGTCGAAGCCCTTCCTGGATCTCAATTTGAAGTAGAGCATCTCGTGGCCAATGAGCGTGCAGGCCGCGCAACCTCTATCGCGATGCGCTGGCGCGTTCAATCAACCCATTCGGGCGAGGGACGCTATGGCGCGCCCACCGGACGTCCCATCGAGGTGCTTGGTATTTCCCATGCTGATGTGGTGCAAGGCCGCGTCGTGCGTGAGTGGGTGCTGATCGACGAGGTCGCCCTGTGGATGCAAATTCTCCAACCCCATGCGGCCATTTGACATGGCACGTGTCCAACTCAAAAATATCGCCAAACACTGGGGCGGGGCCGTAGGGGTCAAGCAAATTTCACTGGACATTGCAGATGGTGAATTTTTAGTGCTACTGGGCCCCTCGGGCTGCGGCAAGACCACCACCATGCGCATGGTGGCGGGTCTGGAAGATCCCAGTGCCGGAGAAATCTGGATTGGAGAGCGCTGCGTGAACGCGTTGGAGCCCAAGGACCGCGACGTGGCAATGGTGTTCCAAAGCTATGGTCTTTACCCTAATATGACAGTGGCTGAAAACATCAGTTTTCCGCTGCGTATTCGGGGCTTGACTGCCGCCCAGATTGAGCCTGCCCTCAAGCTGGCGGCCGAGCGTGTGGAATTAACGGACTACCTGCAACGCAAACCCAAAGAGCTATCGGGTGGGCAACGCCAGCGCGTGGCACTAGCGCGAGCGATTGTGCGAGAGCCGTCAGTTTTTTTGATGGATGAACCGCTCTCTAACCTGGATGCCAAGCTGCGGGTAAGCATGCGCGCGCACCTGAAGCACCTGCACCACACGCTGGGGGTCACTACCATTTACGTCACGCATGATCAGATTGAGGCGATGACTCTGGCCGACCGCGTGGTGGTCATGAGCCGCGCCGAGGTTCAGCAAATAGGTACACCCAAGGCGATCTACAACGATCCGGCCAACCTTTTTGTAGCGGGCTTCATTGGCTCGCCGCCTATGAATCTTGTGCAGGGGGATCTGAGTGCTGGCGTCTTCAAAGCCCCCGGTATCCAGCTGCCTGGCTTTGGCGCACTTTCGCAAAAAGGCGTGGTGCTGGGAATGCGCGCCGAAGATTTGTCGGTCGCTGCCATTGTAGAAGCGCCGATCCAGGGTGACGTTTTTTCATTCGAATTGACGGGTGATTCCACTCTAGTGACATTGCAATTGAGTCGCGACATGGGTGCCCAAAAATTGACCGCCAAGGCTGACAAAAATCACGACGCAAATATGGGGCAGCGCCAAGGGCTGACCATTGACCTCGCTTGTTGCTTTTTGTTTGATGCGGCATCACAAATGCGTATTCGCTGGACGCCATGAACCCAAGCCCGCACCTTAGCCGCCGCCGCGTGCTGATCTCGATTGCGGCGACCAGCTTGGGCGCCAACGCGCACGCCGACACCTGCAACGCAATGTTGCACGCGCAGGGTGACATCAACATGGTCGGCAATTCGTTGCCCGTGATCCAACACATGGCCCGCGCTGCCGAGGCTTGTAGCCGCCGTGGGGCGAAGGTATCGTTCAAAGTCACTCCGCAGGCGCGCACCGAGGTAGAGCGTGCCTTTGGCTCTGGTGGTCGCTCACCATTTGATGCAGCGGTGATTTCGGCAGGCGTCTTTAGCAATTTGTACAGCCGCCGCCAGCTCGCGTCGATAACCGATCTTGTCGACAAATACGCCAGTCGCTACAAGATTGAAGAGCGCATGCTCGTGCGAGTGAATGGCGACGTGATGGCGCTGGCCTTCATGCAAAACACGCAAAACCTGGTGTATCGACAAGACCTATTCCAAAAACTCCGAATTGCCCTGCCCACTACCTATGGCCAAATGCTCCAAGCTGCGGTGACGATTCGCGCTGCCGAGCCCGAATTTTCCTTCCCCATTGCACAAGGGTTTGGCAAAGGCTTTGATGCCAGTGTGGAGTTCACCAATGTTCTTGCCAGTTTGGGCGGGCGATTCTTTGAGGCGGGCAGCGCGCGGCCTGCTTTTCAAAGTGCATTGGGCGTGAAGGCGGTGGAGACCATGCGCTCCGTGTTGCCCTTCATGAGCCCCAATGCACTGGCCATGGGCACGGACGACGTCATGAACCAATTGCAACAAGGAAAGGCCGCCTTGGGCGTGCTATGGGCCAGCAGGGCCTCGCGAATGGATGATCCGTTGGCCTCCAAGGTGGCTGGCAAGATGGCTTTTGCTGCGGCGCCAGCGGCGCAAATTGGTGGCAAGACTGCGTCGCATTTGTGGTGGGATGGTGTGGCCATGCCGCGCAATGCGGGCGGCGGCCCAGTGCGGCGCGAGGCTGCATTTCATGTGCTGATGGAAATGCTCAGCGAAGACACGGTGCGTGCAGGCAACGACCTGGCGATTTGGGTACGCTCTGCTTACCAGCCGGGGCGCTTCGGCGTCGGTGTGGCATTGGCGCAAAAGGCTGGTGCCGTGGCTTGGCCAGCGGAGCCCTTCTTTTCATTGGCACTTGGCGAGGTTGGCAAAGTGCTGCCCGATGCCCTGAAGGGTGAGCGCAGCGTGCCAGATGTGTTGGCCGTAGCCGCGTCCGCTTACCAGCGTGCTGCTGTTGAGAAGGGTTTTATCCGCATCCAGGGCACGGCATGAAGACTCGCAGTTTCATTCAGTTCACCGCACCTTCTGTCGCGCTCATGCTGGCCTTGCTGGCCCTTCCGCTGGTGATGACGTTTTGGCTCTCTGTGCGAAATTGCGCGCCTGAGTTGGAGTTGGTATCCGTCAAACAAACGGGGCCCTTTGGCACGCAGGAGGTAGTGACTCAACGCGCCCGAGTGGATGCCAGTGGCAATCTTGTTGAGCAATGCGCCTTTGCAGGTTTTGACTACTACCGCAAGATTCTGGGGCTTGGCACTGATGAAGCCTCGAATGGGCTGGGCGGGCAGCACAATGAATTTTTGGAAGCCCTTAAATTGACGTTGATCTACACCTTGGTCACCACGCCTTTTGTTCTGGGCGGCGGCTTAGCTTTGGCGCTGGCAGTGAATAGGGCAGCACGTGGCCTGAGAGGGTTTCTCATTTCTGCATCGCTGCTGCCGTTCATCATCACACCAGTAGTCGGTGCACTGGCGATCAAATGGTTGTTTCGAGACAACGGCCTGGTGCCGCACGTTCTGTCGCAGTTTGGGGTGGAAGTGTTCTGGATGGCGCAGGCGTGGTCGGCTCGGCTGCTTATCATCCTCTACGGCATTTGGCATGTGCTGCCGTTTGCCTTCATCGTGCTGTATGCCGGTTTGCAGTCGGTACCACAAGACGCGCTGGAGGCCGCCACCATTGACGGTGCCTCGCGCTGGCAAAAGTTGCGCTTCGTCACACTGCCGCATCTGATGCCGTTGGTCACCTTTGTCACCATGATTCACTTAATGGATGCCTATCGGGTGTTTGAGCCGGTGCTGGTGCTCACGCAGGGCACTTTCACCACCAGTGTGCAATATTTGACCTACTATGTCTTGCTGGAAGAAAACAATCCGTTCAAGGCAAGCGCAGCGGCAGTACTTACCGTGCTGGGCATCGCGTTACTGCTGATTCCCATCCTGCGCAAAACCTGGCGCGAGCAAAGGCAGGGGCTTTAGATGAAACGCAGCACTCCGCTTGGTCAAGTGTTACTTTACGGCGGCCTTCTGGTGTGGCTGATGTTGGCTTCGTTGCCGATTGTTTGGGCGGCGATTATTTCGTTTCGACAGTATGTAGATGCTTTTTCGGCTCCTTTGAAATGGGTCGCTCCCTTCACGATGGAGAACTACACCGGCTTGTGGATCGACAAGGCCTTTTACATGAATTTTGCCAACACAATGTTGGTGACTGTAGGCACTGTCTGTATTTCATTGAGCACCGGGTGCTTGGCCGGCTACGCGCTGGCACGCTACCGTGGTTCGATCGGCTTTTGGTTGCTGATGATCGCGCTGGTCTTTCGTGCTTTGCCGCACTCCACGTTGTTGCCGTCGTTTTTCACGATCTTCGATGCGCTAGGAATCCGCAACACCTACTTCACGCTCATTTTTGTTTTGGTGGCCATTAATCAGCCGTTCACCATTTGGATGCTGCGCTCCTTCTTTGCGGGCATTCCATCGGAACTAGACGAAGCTGCCCAAGTTGATGGATGCACCCGTTTCCAGGCATTTCGCAGGGTCATCATGCCGGTGATGTGGCCGGGGATTGTCACCACCGGGCTGTTCAGCTTCTTGCTGGCGTACAACGACTTTCTGCTGAGTTCAGCACTCACCAATGCTGACAAGATGACCATGCCCGCGGCGATTGCCAATTCGATTCACGCCGAAAGCGAAGTGTTGCTGATGCAAGGGGTTGCAGGATCAGTCAGTATCGCCGTTCCCCTCATTTTGCTGGTGGCATTTTTTCAGAGGCAAATCGTCTCTGGCCTGACCCAAGGAGCCGTGAAAGGCTGATAACAGAGGTGTCAGGGTGTCGGCGGCACAGGGGGGCTACGCAGGTGCCTAGGGTTTTACCGAAGGCGCTTGCATACTCGTTGCATACGATTGCAAAGCAAGTTTTGTCACCCTACACTTTGTATCAAATCGCTTTTGCTCATATAACCACTCCCGGAGAACAAACCATGCCAACACCCCGTCCAAACATCTTGACAGCCAGCGTTCTTCAGGCTTTGGCAGCCTGGGTCTTGGTTGCGCCGAGTGCGGCTGTCGCGCAAACTGCCCCCAGTGCTGCGACTGCAACTTTACCGACCGTCAACGTCACTGCCAACAGGCGTGTTGAAGATCAGCAAAAAGTCAGCGTCTCGGTCACTGGTGTCAATGGCGAAACGCTCGCTGAGCGCAACGTGACAGATTTGTCGCAAATGGAGAGCCTATCTGCCGGTTTCACCTTCAGCCGATCCGGCGTCGATGCACGCCCTTCCATCCGCGGCGTACGCACGGAAAATGTGGCGGTCAATGCAGACACCACCATTGGCTTTTTTGTAGATGGTATTTACAAGTCTCGCGCGCAGCAAGCCATGCTAGGTTTTGTGGACGTGGGCCGGGTCGAAATCATGCGTGGCCCGCAAGGCACGCTGTTTGGCCGCAACACTTTTGGCGGTACGATAGCCATCACCACCAATGCGCCGGAGTTGACCGGGTTTGAAGGCGCTGCCAGCCTGGGCTTTGGCAGCTTTGGCAAAATGCGTTTTGATGGCGCGGTGAATATGCCAGTGAGCGACACCGTAGCTTTTCGTCTCGCAGGTGCTGTCGAAAAATCGGACGCCTGGGTGCAGAACGACTTCAACAGCGCGGCAGGGCTATTTGACCAAAACCTGCGCTATCTGCGAGGCTCTTTGCTGGTGAAGCCCAACGCCAATTTTGAAGCGATTTTGCGCGCTGATATGACCGAGCAAAGCGGCAATGGCGGCTCTGCGTTCGGCTACAAGCTGGCTGGCACCTACCTGCACAATCCTTCTTGCCAGCAGCTGTTCAACAGCAGCTTCAATTCGGCAATCAACCCGCGTGGTGGCAACCGCGACGGCGTGAACGACTGCACGCGTACCCAAGGCGCGGGCGCAGGCACCGGCGCCAATGCGGCAGGCACCTCGGTCGACTTGGGCATTCCGCTGTACAAGGCTGGCGTTACAGACCGCATCAACAACGATTACCAACCGTTTTTGAAACTCAGCGACAGCAATTTTTCGGTCGATCTGTCCTACAAGTTTCCGTCCTTCACATTGAAGTCGCTCACGGGATTTGCCAATTTTGACGCAGCGCGCTCGCAAGACACTGATTTCTCAGCATCCACCATCGGTATTGACTATCAAAAGACATCGGCCAAAACTTTTTCACAGGAATTTCAAATTCTCTCCGATGGCAAGGGTCCTCTGGGTTACGTCGCGGGCGTTTACTTCTTTAAAGATGAGCTGACTGGGCTGTTCATCAACCAGCAATTGCCCCGTACGATCCGGTCAGATGCCTTGGCTTCGCCCCTCACGCTGGCACAAAATGGTGCTGGTTTTTATGACCTGCAAAAGCCTGAAACCACATCGACAGCGATCTACGGTCAAGTTAATTACCAAGCCACTGAAGCGTTTTCCGTCACAGGCGGTTTGCGCTACACGACAGACATTAAGTCATTCAAATTTGCAAACGCCAATTCGGTGCTTCCATTGACTGGTGCCGGCGCTCCTGACGGTAACCAAATTAGTCTAGACACGGCTTTGCCGTCTGCCGCAGCTTTTGGAAACGCCAACAGCACCAATTGCACTGGCAGCAATGGGCAGCCCGGTTTCAACTGCTTGCCCGGAACCAATATTGTTCAAGGCGCGACCTACGCAGATCAAACGTTCAGCAAGGTGACCGGACGCGTGGCGCTGGATTACAAGCTCAACAAAGATCAGCTCATCTATGGCAGTGTGTCCACTGGCTTTCGCTCGGGCGGCTTCAACTCGGGGCAGGCACTTGAGGCCTTTCGCACCTTCAAGCCAGAAAGCGTAACGGCGTTTGAAATCGGGTCAAAGAACCGATTTCTGGGCAACACGCTGCAGTTGAACGTGGCAGCCTTCAACAACGACTACAGTGACCTGCAAGAGCAACGTCAGGTGGCGGTCGGAAACACAACCGTTTCAACCATTTTCAACGCCACCAAGGCGAAAGCGACCGGCTTGGAGATTGAAGGCGAATGGCGTCAGAGCAAATCGCTCACCCTGGGCGGCTCTCTGTCACTGCTGGATGCCAAGTACGGCGAATTCACCGATGTGGCGCTGCCCTTTGGCACCTCGATTCTGGTGACTGACTCTGCTTCTACTGCGCCTCAATTGGATTCCAATGGCATCGTGATTGCTGCCGCTGGTCAACGACGCATTTTCGCGCCGGGCTACAACTGTCGGGTGGTGCCTGGCACGGGCGGTACGGGGCAACCAGCGGCATTGTTTGGCTGTGACTTGTCTGGCAAGCAATTGCCTTACGCGCCCACGTACCAGGGGTCAGTGTTCGCAAAATATCAGTTTGTACTGCCAAGTGGCGGAACCCTGACCCCCATGCTGGTGGCGACCTTCTCAAGTGGCTACTTCGGCCAGCCGACAAACGCCGAGATTGAGCGGCAGGATGCTTTTGTAAAAGGCGATTTGAAGATCAGTTGGGTTATCAACAATAAGTTTGCTGTGCAAGCCTATGTTGACAACTTCACTGACAAGCAGACGATCAATCGCTTTGTTTGGGGCGGTGGCGGTGCATTGCAGGTCAGTGGCGCACCATCGCGTACGTTTGGTGTCAAGCTGGCGTACACCAATTTCTAAAGCCAACGTGTTTCAAAGGCACCGACCGTCTCCAACCAATCCAGCACTTCACACCGAACCGTGACTGTATCTCAACGCATTCTGACTACCCATGTTGGTAGCTTGCCACGGCCCGAATCGGTCGTGACACAACTTTTTGCGCAAGACAGTGGGTTGAACTATGTGGAAGCCGATTTCGATGCGCTGATGGCGCAAGAAGTCGCCAGCGTCGTCGCGCAGCAGGCGGCGTCCCAAGTCGACGTGGTGAGCGATGGAGAGATGAGCAAAATCTCCTACGCCACCTACATTCGCCATCGGCTCACGGGGTTTGAGCTGGGCGAGATGCCTCGGGCGGTGCCCAAGGATTTGGAGGATTTCCCCGGCTTTAAGGAACGGCTGGCCAAACTTGGGGCTACCCCCAAGTACCACCGACCCATTTGCACTGGCCCGATTGCCGTGAAGGATTTGAGCGGACTGCACAAAGACATTACCAACCTTAAAGTGGCTTTTGATAGGGCGGCGGGCGCTGCCAAGCCACCGGTTCGCGCATTCATGAACAGCGCCTCGCCCGGTGTGATTGCCGTGTTTCAACCGAACAATTACTACGCCACTACGGAGCAGTACTTGCAAGCGCTCGCCGAGGCTATGGCTACTGAGTACGAGGCTATCGTTGCGGCGGGGCTCGATTTGCAGATCGACGCGCCAGACCTGGCCATGGGTCGCCACATCAAATTTCGGGATGTTGATGACGCCGAGTTTCTGCGCAATGCACATCTACAGGTCGAAGCGCTCAACCACGCGCTGCGCAATGTTCCCGCAGAGCGCATTCGCATGCATGTTTGCTGGGGCAACTACGAAGGCCCGCACCACTATGACATTGGCCTTGACAAAATCATTGACGTGGTTCTCAAAGCCAAGCCAGCCACGGTCTTGTTTGAAGGGGCCAATCCGCGCCATGCGCACGAGTGGGAGGTATGGGCAGCCGCTGGCAAATCGGGAAAGATTCCAGACAACAAAGTACTCGCTCCTGGCGTGCTGGACTCCGTCAATAACTTCATTGAGCACCCACGCCTGATCGCGCAGCGCCTGCAAACCTATGCCAACATCGTCGGCCGAGACCGCGTGATGGCCGCTACGGATTGCGGCTTTGGCACCTTTGCAGGGTTCGGCGCAATTTACCCGCCGATCTGTTTCGCCAAACTGGCCAGCATGGCCGAAGGCGCGCGCATTGCAAGCGACGCATTGTGGCCCTAACCACGGGTTGAAAAGTTATCCGCCAGACCCTGCAGTTTGCTATGCTATATATAGCAAATAACACATATAATTCGAGAACTAGAAGGCTATTTCGTTCATAAAATGAAGAATTTGACTAACTTTCAGATAAAATTAACCTGCAGGTTAATTATTTGCAATCTGGAGCATTGATCTTGACCGAAGATCACATCAAAACGCGCTTTATTCCGTTCAGCAGTTTGCGGTATTCCACTGAGGCGTTTATCGACTATTGCATTCCCGAGTGTTCCCCCAAGTACAACTACGCGCTGATTGGCTCAGGCGTGTCGCAAAACCCCAAGCAACCTGTCAGCCTTCGAGAGCAGCATGGTTTTCAGGTGGGCGGCATTTCAATGCCGCATGGCAAGCGCAATCCGCCGCACATGCATTTCACTGCCGAGGTGCTTATCTGCACTCGCGGCAGTTGGGAGATGCACTGGGGATTCAATCCCGATCACCAAACCGCTCTGCTGGGTGAAGGCGATATTTTTACCGTACCCACTTGGATCTATCGGGGCTTCAAAAATGTGGGGGTCGACGATGGCTTCATGTTCACTGCACTGGGGCGCGACAGCACTGGCGGTATCTTGTGGGGTCCCAGCACTCTGGAGCTAGCGCGGCAAAACGGCGTTCACCTGACAGAAGACTATCAAATCATTGACGAGAACAACGGGCAGCGATGGAGCGACGACTTGAAACCGCTGAAACCCATGACAGAGCCCGAAATCTCCGCGTTGCGAGTCTGGACTCCTAAGGAAATGAGCCGACGGGTAGTGCGATTTGCTGATCTGGACTGGTCCGCCCGTGCCCTGCTCGATACTTTGTTGCCTGCCTGCGGCGCAATGCTTGCACCGGTGATTGGCCTTGGCATGAGTGAAGATCGCAACCAGCAAGCGCCGGTATCGAGCTCCCACGGCTTCTCTATCGAATGGATGAAACTGCCCGCTGGCGGGGGCGTTTCGCGTCACCAGCTGACCGAGAAACAGGTGCTGATCGTCTATCAGGGCGCGCTATTGATCGCCGTGGAAGGCGACACCGTGACCACTATCGAAGCCAAAGGGAGCAGCGCGGGTTGGGACAGCTTTGCCATGCCTGCTAACTGCTGGCGTAGCTACCAAAACAAAGGCGACCAAGACGCGGTGGTACTGGTAATGACCACTGGCGACGCACGCAAGCGAATTAAGTGGGCGGATGACGTACGGCTGGCAGCCGGCGAACTGGGTCGCGCTATAGACGCCAATGGTTTCGTTGGCCCCAAGTATTTTATTGACCGCGCTCAAAACTAAAAACTTACCGCAACCTTTGCCGCCTGCGCTGATTGACCCCATGCTTGACCACAACCGCCCTCTGGACACACGCCTGCCCGACATGCTTAGGACTGGGCAGCGCTTGCGCGGAGTTTTCAACGGCATTGCCTCGCCCGCCATTGTGGAAATGTGCGCCTACGCGGGCTTTGACTTCATCATCATCGACAACGAACACGGTAGCGCCAGCCTGGAGACCACGGAGCACATGCTGCGTGCGGCACGCGCCAGCAACTTGCCAGCTTTAGTCAGGTGCCTTGCCCAGGACATTGCCAGAACGTTGGACATTGGGGCCGGTGGGTTGCAAATTCCGATGGTCAACACAGCAGAGCAAGCCCGCAGATTGGTGCAGCAAGTCAAATACCCATTGCCTGGCTCCAGTGCCACCAGTACTAATGGTGGCCAGCGCGGTTCTGCGTTTTCCAGTCGTGCAGCGGGCTACGGTGCATTTGGTGGTCCAGCACACACCCAGCGCAGCAACGACGGGATCGCTCTGATTATGATGATCGAAACCCCCGAAGGCGTGGCCAATGCGTCAGCCATTGCGTCGGTGCCAGGTGTCGATGGCGTCTTTGTGGGACCCAATGACTTGGCACACAGCATGGGGTTTGAGAATCGCTGGGCAGAGGAAGCTGTGCAGGCGGAAATCGAGCAGGTGCTGCGCGCCGTGGCCAGTGCGGGCAAATGCCCAGGCATTTTGGCGCTGACTCCGCAAGATGAGGACAAGTATGCCCGCTGGGGAGCTCGCTACTTTGCAAGCGTCACCACTGGAATCTTCACAAAGGCTTTGCGCGACGCAGCGCAAGGTGGCAGAGGTGGGTTGGCCTACTAATCTGCCTCAGCGTGCGTCGGTTGGTTAAATACACGGGAGCCCCATAGTAGAGCGACAAAAATCGGCTGATAGGAGCAACCTAAATCGCAAAACGACTGCCCAGTCTGTGGAGAAGTTCACGGAAACAGGAAGCTAGCAAGACATAGCGGTCATAAAACCACCCCAGCCTGAATTCAACCAGTACACTGAATCGCACATCAAGTTCACACCCAGCGAAGGAAACCCCACATGTCCATCAGCCATACCGACATAGGCGACGACTTTCGCCGTATTCTGATCGCCGGTCGCCTTGATTTGCCTGGCACCGATTCGGTCGCCAAAGAGCTTGAAGCATTGACCGCAGCGCCCAAAAAGGCGGTGGTGATTGACCTGGCTTCGTTGCGGTTTCTGGCGTCCATTGGCATCAGCACACTGATCGTCAGCGCCAGGGCAGTGCACCAACGCGGTGGCAAAGTGGCCCTGGTCGTGCAAAACAACTCGACCGTGAAGATGAGCCTGGAAGCCACCGGTGTTGACGAGCTGATTCCGATCTTCGACAACTTGGCCGACGCCGAAAAGTCGGCCCGCGCGTGAGATGCCAGGCAAAGCCAGGTCATGACGCGATGTGCTGCGACACCCCATAAATGGAAGTGGCAGCCTTTGACGAACTGACTGTGGCGCCCCACAGCGCTGAGGTCAGGCGAGCCTCTGATTGGCTCGATACTGTCTGCCCGCCGCGTGGCGTGCCATTGGCCAGCGTGGATCGGCTTTTGGTGTCGCTGCACGAGGTGCTGGCCAATGTCATCGCGCACAGCGGTGCCGCCGCCGATTCGTCCCCGGTGGGCTTGCGGCTTGACGTGGTTTGCCATGCTGACGGCGGACAAGCGGGTGTGACCGTCTCTGACACGGGCCGCGCCTTCAACCCACTGACCGTAGCCCCCAGCCAACCCGCTCAAACACTAAACCAGGCCGCAGTGGGCGGTCGTGGTTTGTTGATGATTTGCAGTTTTTCCGATTGGCTCGCCTACGACCATGTCGATGGACGCAACCAATTGACCTTTGGCGTGCGCTGGGGGCCGATGTGACCGAGCTGACAAGCACCCACTTCTCCCGCCATGAAGAGCGCCGGGCGGCAAACAGTGACGTTGCCCACGAACGCCGGGGGCTCGAGCGGCGTGGGGAAGACTATCGCTGGATTGCCCTGTTCAGCGACAGCGATCCTGTCGAACTGGCCAGCGCGCTGGCGGATTGCGAAGTGCTGGCGTTGCCCGCTGGCAAAGTCTTGTTGCGCTATGGCGCACCCAACCAGAATGTGTTTATCTTGCTGTCAGGGCGCCTGTCCGTCCATTTGGGGCCTGATGCGCAACCCGCGCCTGGCATTTCCATTTTTCCGGGGGAATGCGTGGGGGAGCTGTCCGCCATTGACGCCAAGCCCATCTCGGCGCTGGTGCTGGCCGCCACCGATGTGCGCGTGTTGCGGCTCAGTGGCCAGGTGTTTTGGAAGCGCCTGATCAAGCTGCAGGGCGTGCCTGAAAACCTGATGACCACGCTGTCCGAGCGCATGCGCCGCTCCAACACCATTGCGCTTGAAATGCAGCGCGAACGGCTCGAACTCAACCATTTGAGAAAAGAGCTTGACGTGGCCCGCCAGTTGCAGGCGAGCATGCTGGCCTTGCAGCGCCCGCTGTTTGCCGGGCGCACTGACATCGAGGCGTGTGGCTTCATGGAACCGGCCTCAAAGGTCGGTGGCGACCTGTTTGACGCTTTTTTTGTGGACAGCCGCACCCTGTTTATTTGCGTGGGCGATGTCTCGGGGCATGGCATTGCCGCCGCCTTGTTCATGGTGCGGGTGATTGGCTTGTTGCGCAACCTGGCCATGGGCAGCCTGCAACCCGAAAAAATCCTCGAAACCCTGAATGACCGGCTGTGCATTGGCAACGACGCCAACCTGTTTGTCACCGTGTTCTGCGGGTTTTTGGACGTGACCACTGGTCAGCTGGTTTATTCAAGCGCGGGGCATTGCCCGCCCATGGTCTGCAGCGGCAGCGCTGACGGCAAGGCTGTGCTGTTGCCAGTGCCCAGGGGCATTTTGGCGGGTGCGGCCAGCGGACGCCAGTACACCAGCCTGCGGCACCAACTTGGCATTGGCGAGACGCTTCTGTGCTACACCGACGGCCTGACCGAAGCTGAAAACCAGGCGGGCGAGCCGTTTTCAGAGCAAGGGTGCCTGGATTTTTTGTTCAAAGCTCGGGCCGATCCCTTGCCCGATTTGCTGGACGCCATGTACGAGCAGGTGGTGAGCCACACGGGCTTGAGGCGCCCGGCCGATGACTGCACGATTTTGGCGGTGCGGCGGTTGGCGCCACACTAGGCAGCCGTTCAGGCAGCCGTTCAGAGATTAGCTTTCCAGGGGCGCAATCTGAATCCGTGCGCCCAGCACATCAAAATATTGCTCGCTTTGGGGCAAGCCCGCTGATCGCGCCGCCGCCAAAACGGCCGCTGGATCTGCTACCGCCAAGGTAAATCCTGCAACGCCAGCAACGCCCGAAATGCTTGGCGCAGCACCGTCACTATTGCTGTCACCCCCAGTGGCTGCGTTGGCCGTCTTCACATCGACAAAACCGCCCTGTAGCTGCAAACGCCAGCTTTGCTGTGAAGCCGTTGGGGCAGGCAAATCAAACACCTGCGCCCAGCGCTGGGCTGTGGCTTGTGCATCGGTGGCCTGCAGCTCGATGCCAATAATCCGTTGGCGACCCGCAGCACCGGGTGCCACTGTCCAATCCGGCCCGCCCCAGCGCCACGACGCCGCTGGGCGCGGCTCATCAACTGACACCAGCGCACAGCCCACGTCTTTGGGGTGCAAATGGGCAGCGGTGATGTCGTCAAACGCCGTGTCCCAGATGGTTCGCACGCCCAAAGCAGCCCACCGCGCCTTTTCACGTGCGAAATCATCGGTTTGCAGCAGCAGCATGTAAGCACTGTCGCCGTGTCGATCCAGATGGCGGCCACAAGCCGTGCCTGCCTGATTGGGCGAAATCACCTCAATGAACTGATCGCCAAAGGCAAGCACCGCGTTGTCGATGCCAAATTCAGCAACCCCCGGGTCGGGGAAAGGCTTGCCCAAACCCAAAACCTGCTTTAGCAAGTCACTGGCAGCGTGCAAATCACGGGCGGCAAAAACGATTTGGCGAATGCGCATGGTGGGCTCCTTGAGGTGAAGGACGGGTAGCAATTTAGCGCGCAGGAGGTTGATTATGCGAACTAGGAGCAACTGTTTATCACTCTTACCTTTCAACCGATCAAGCTTTGCTTGACTCCAAATCACCTGCAATCAGCCGGAACTGCTCCAGCGCAGCTTCCAGGTCATCCACAATTTCCTGGGCAATCACGTCGGGCGGTGGCAGGTTGTCGCTGTCGGCCAGCGAATCGTCTTTGAGCCAGAAGATGTCCAGACTGGCTTTGTCTCGTGCGGTCAGCTCCGCATAATCGTACGCGCGCCAGCGGCCGTCTGGGTTGTCGGTTGCCCAGGTCGCCTTGCGGTCATGTCGATTCGCCGGGTTATAGAGAGTGACGAATTCATTCAGATGCTCGCGCTTCAATGGATTGGTCTTGAGCGTGAAGTGCTGGTTGGTGCGCAGGTCGTAAATCCACAGCTTTTTGGTCCATGGGGTTTCACTGGCAGGTTTGCGCTCGAAAAATACCACGTTCGCCTTCACGCCCTGCGCGTAAAACAGACCCGTGGGCAGGCGCAACAGCGTGTGCACGTCACATTCGTGCAGCAGCTTTTTGCGGATAGTCTCGCCCGCGCCACCCTCAAACAACACGTTGTCGGGCAGCACCACCGCCGCGCGGCCGTGTTGTTTAAGTAAAGTTTTGATGTGCTGTACAAAGTTCAGCTGTTTGTTGCTAGTGGTCGCCCAGAAGTCGTCCCGCTCGATCACGTCTTTCTCAGTCGTGACTTTGCCTTCGGCCCCGGTGATCATGGTGCTGCTTTTTTTTCCAAAGGGCGGATTGGCCAGCACCACGTCAAAACGCTCGCCCGGGTCAGCGGCCAAGGCATCGGCCACGACGATGGGCACCGATTTGTCAGAACCAATTCCGTGCAGCATCATGTTCATGGCGGCCAAGCGTGCCGTGCTTTGCACCAGTTCCCAGCCGCGCAATGCGTTTTCCTTCAAGTGCTTCTTTTGATCGCGGGTCAGGTTTGGGTTGTGCTCGGCCACATGGTTGTGCGCGGCAAACAAAAAGCCACCTGTGCCGCAAGCCGGGTCGCAAATCGTTTCTCCCGGCCTGGGCGCAATGCAGTCCACCATGGCCTGAATCAGCGGGCGCGGGGTGAAGTACTGCCCTGCCCCGCTTTTGGTGTCTTGCGCGTTTTTCTCAAGCAGGCCTTCGTAAGCATCGCCTTTGACGTCAGCGCCCATGGCTGACCAGTTTTCACCATCGATCAAGTCCACCACCAGGCGGCGCAGCTTGGCCGGGTCTTGAAACTTGTTCAATGCCTTGGCAAAAATCAGGCCGATGGTGCCCTTTTCAGCCCCCAGCTTTTCAAGCGTGTGGCGGTAGTGGTCAAACAGCTCGTCGCCGTCTTTGGCCAGCAGCGACGGCCAGTCGTAGCCCTTCAATATCGGGCTGGGTGACTCACCAGTCAGGTTAAACGGCGGCTTGCTGCGCTCGTCAGCCATTTTGAGAAACAGCAGGTAAGTGAGCTGCTCCACATAGTCGCCGTAGCTCATGCCGTCGTCGCGCAGCACGTTGCAGTAGTTCCAGAGTTTCTGGACGATGGTGGCCGAGTTCATGGTGTGGGTCTTTTTGGTTGGCGCAGGCCTTCGCACAGGCCTGCAATCATTGTCACTGCCAGCCCGGTTTCCAGCCGCGATTGCTGGGCCAGCAGGCGCCGGCCCTCTTCGTCTGCCTCGGGCTGCAAAATTTGTAGGATGCGCTCCGCAGCAGCTTCATCGAGCAACTGCCGCAGATCTCGCCCGAGCAGCCGGGCACTGGCCTCCTCATGCACATAATCCGGCGCCTCAAAAAGGTCAGGGTAACGCTGGGCAGCATGGTCGTAGTTGTCGCAGTCCAGGTAGTGGCGCAGGTAAAGCATCAAGTCACCCGCGTCACGTCCAGGGTGGGTGAACTTGCGGTCTTGCCAGGCCGTAACCTTAAGCAGCGCTAACGCAGGCAAGCTGGCTACCAGAAGGCTGCCGCCACCGGGCAAACGCACCTCGTGGCCAGAATGCATCGCTTCTTGCATGCCAAAGCAGTCGAACACGGTTTGCTCGCTGGGCGGCCAGGCGAGCGTGCGGTTGGG
>JANNCN010000116.1:0-7388 GCA_031386665.1 Rhodoferax sp.
CTGCTGGTCGCCGGGGCCGCTGGACAAATTCCCCGCCGCAATTGGGGCACTTACCACTCAGCGGCCCGTCGGCAAGGCCACACAGAAGGTGCATTCGAAAGAGCAGATGCGGGCGTCAAGGGACTCAGGCGGCAGGTTCATGTTGCAGCATTCGCAGTTGGGTCGGAGGGCGAGAATGGCGGACTTTCAAGTGTGGTTAGTGACAGGCCGAGGCGAAATATCCACTTGTAGGTTAACTTTTGGCAAAAAAGCTTGAAATTTGCAGAAAGCGCAAGAAAGAGCCGCTTAGCCCCCCTCATTATTGGATGGTTTGATATGAAACATATAGCAAATACCATTCGATGACACTAAAGAAATTGACACGCGGATTGAAAACCAAATCAGAGTGGAGTATTGAAGTGCCATTCTCTCTTGGTCCGCGATAGGATGCGGCATTACACAACTTATGGTCTGGAATTTTCATGGATTGGTCACGTGAAGAAGTCGAGGCGATCGTTGCGGACTACCTGCAAATGCTGACGCTTGAACTCGCCGGACAGAGTTATGGCAAAACAGAGCACCGTAAAAATTTGCAGAGCAAGCTCAACGACCGGTCAGACGGGTCCATAGAGTTCAAGCACGGCAATATCAGTGCCGCGATGATTGACCTTGGATTTCCCTACATTCGAGGGTACAAACCTCGCGTGAACTACCAGGCCCT
This sequence comes from Rhodoferax sp., assembly GCA_031386665.1. Taxonomy (GTDB): domain Bacteria; phylum Pseudomonadota; class Gammaproteobacteria; order Burkholderiales; family Burkholderiaceae_C; genus JANYCG01. Next base: position 701 of record JANNCN010000116.1, read on the forward strand.
TCTGGTGACAGTTGCGGCAGAACAGTTGCGTGGCAAATCGGCGCTTGATGAGGCTGCACTTGCGGCTGTGCAGCAACCTGCGGTTGCGCCGATGCTGATGGATTTTTCCAAGGTGAAATCCGAAGTGCCGCAAAGGCAACATCGCGCGGCAGTGCCCACGAATCCTCTACTTTTCCGGGCGGTAAAGCGCGACTATCTTGAGCGAGAAGCGTTGAACCAGTCATTGGGTTTGGCCGGCGAGGAGTTCGTTGTTCAGTTTGAGCATTGGCGTCTGATCGCGCTTGGCCAGCATCGCCTTGCCGATAAAGTTAATCACGTTTCCAAATCGAAAGGTGATGGACTCGGGTATGACGTTCTGTCATTTGAGACGGACGGCAAAGAACGTTTCATCGAGGTAAAGACGACAACCTTTGGCCGTGACACACCGTTCTTCGTCTCGCGTGGAGAACTTGCTCTTTCTCATGTCGCCAAGGACCAGTTTCATCTCTATCGCCTCTTCGAGTTCAGGAAATTGCCTCGTCTATTTGATCTTATGGGTGGGCTTGACAAGCATTGTTTATTGGACCCAGTGACCTACAGGGCGAGTTTTGGCTGACGGTCTTTAAGAGCGGTTGCAATATTCGGCTGCGATAAAGCAAACATCCCAGTTTCCATAGCACTTGTTCCTATAAACCAGCGTGCCCTCGAATACCTCAAGCGAGTTGACAGTGAGAGTCGTATCCGGAAAGTAACGCTTGGGCATTTCGCCCCAGCCGGGCAAGTCGGTGGCGGGATTGTTCATGACGGCCACTCGGAGTTGAATTGCCCGGAAGCATATTGGTGCGTGACAGGTCTGTGACCCAGGCCTTTGCCTGGGCTGACAAGCAGATGGTTAGCTTCCAGGGTGAGCCGCCGACTGGCATGCAGGTTTTAAATGATCGGTTTGGAATTTGCAAAATGCTATTATATACATAGCATATTATGCATATTATTCGAGAGCTAAAGGCACATTTGATTCGTAAAATCGCGTTTTCGCATCAATACAGCGGTTTGAAGATCATTTTTACCACAAATGTAGTAAATGGAGCGATTTTTCATAAAACTGACCTGCCATGGTTCTCAAAGTACTCAATTTGAACTGCGCATTCAGGTCAAGCTATTTCTGCGTTTGAAACTTGCGGCAAGCAATCGGGCGCTGACGATTGGGTAGGTCGTGGCGGGATCAAAATCAACAGTGCGGCCAGTTTTTATTCAAAGGTAGCATTTTTACCTTATAAAAGTAGCACGAAATGCGACAATATTGCCTTTATTTGGCTAAAAAATAGGGTTTCAAATGAAGCTTTCGGTATCAATGGATGCGCCGCTGGTGGCATTTATGGCGTCTTACCAGCAAAAGGCGGGGCTCAAAAGCCGCTCTGCTGTGGTTGAGGAAGCGCTGAAGCTGCTGGCCGCCCGTGAGGCTGAGGCCGAATTGGCATTGGCCTATGCGGCCAGTGCCGTGCAAGACATCGCCATGGCGCAAGAGGCTCAAGCCAGTTACAACGATGGGCTGAGCCATGAAGCGTGGTGAGATTTTTTTTGCGGCCCGTGACCCAGCACGGGGAGGCGAGATTCAAAAGACGCGGCCAGTCGTGGTGGTGAGCAACAACGTTGCCAACCGCGCCGCCGCCGTGGTGACCGTGGTGCCGTTGACCTCGAATACCGAGCGCGTTTACCCGTTTGAGGTGCTGCTACTCTCAGCGGCCACCGGCCTGTCAAAAGACAGTAAAGCGATGGCGCAGCAGGTGCGTACCTTGGACAAAGCTCGCCTCAATGCGCGCCCGGCGGGCAACGTTCAAATAGACGACATGCGCAAGCTGGATGCCGCGTTGCGGCTGCATTTGGGGTTGTAGAAGCCTTGGAGGCTTTGGGTGGTTATTCCCCCGCTTGAATCCGCCAGCTTAGCCTTCATCTACAGCGCATGTTCCACAACGACCTTGATTCAAGGTCAAAACCATGCCGCTCGTTCCCCTGTTTTTGATTTCAAGCCTGTTTCACGCCTGGGTTGGTTGGCGCTTGCTGCCTGCGTTGGCCATTGCACAGCCTTGGCTGGCGGGGCTGTTTGGGGCTCTGTTGGTGGCGTCTGCGCTGCTGATGCCCATGGGCTTTATGGCGCGGCGGGTGTCAAAAGGCAGGGCTGGCGTGGTGCTGACCTGGCTTGGCTTGCTGTGCATGGGGTTGTTTTCAAGCCTGTTTGTATTGACGGTGCTGCGCGATGGGCTACTGGTGTTGATTTGGGCTGTGACACTGCTGGCCGGTTTGACCGGGTTGGGCGCAGACCGCATTCATGCCTTGCTGGACCCGCTGCAAGCTTGGACGGCTCTGGCTGTGCCGGTGCTGGGCCTATTGGTTACTGCGTGGGGCTTTTGGAACGCCCGGAGCACGGCCAGTGTGGTGCAGGTCGATGTGCCCATTGCGGGCTTGCCCGCCGCGCTGCATGGTTTTACTGTGGCGCAGATTTCTGACATTCACGTCGGGCCGACGATCAAAAAAGCCTATTTGGCACGCATTGTGGCCCGCGTCAACGCGCTGCAAGTTGACATGGTGGCCATCACTGGCGACCTGGTCGATGGCCGTGTGGCTGATTTACAGCGCCATGTCGCGCCGCTGGCCGATTTAAGTTCGCAACACGGTACGTTTTTTGTGACGGGCAACCACGAGTATTACAGCGGTGCCCACGCCTGGATTGTTGAATTGCGCCGCTTGGGTCTGACCGTGCTGATGAACGAACACGTGGTGCTGCAGCACGACAGCGCGTCGCTGGTGGTGGCGGGCGTGGCCGATTTTCATGCGCACCAGTTTGACGAAACCCACCGCAGCGATCCGGCTGCGTCTATCGCCACCGCGCCCGCGTCTGCCCACACGCGCCTGCTGCTGGCGCACCAGCCGCGCAGTGCGCAAGCTGCGTCCGATGCGGGCTTTCATTTGCAGCTGTCAGGCCACACCCACGGGGGCCAGTTTTGGCCGTGGATGCATTTTGTGAAGTTTCAGCAACCGTTCACGGCAGGGCTGAACAAGCTCAAAGACCTGTGGGTCTACACCAACCGGGGCACGGGCTACTGGGGGCCGCCCAAACGTTTTGGTGTGGCGTCAGAAATTACCCATTTGCGGCTGGTTGCGGCCTGAACATTGGCCAGTTTCGGGCAACCGCCGGCGATTCTCGACCCACTCCGCCAATTCCGGGCAAGCGCTCACAAGGCGAGTTGCGACGGCCTTGCTATAGTCCATCGCATGAAAATCTCCAGAAGACTCTTGCTGGTGGCGCTGGTCGCCCTCTTGGTGTTTGCCGTGGCGGGTGGCGTGGCAACCTGGGCGCCCGACAAATCGGTGGAGTCGCTCAAAGCCCGTTGGGCTAAGTCGCCGTCGCAATTTATCGACGTCGGTGGCCTGCAGGTGCACCTGCGTGACGAGGGTCCGCGAGACGACCCCAACCCGATCGTCCTGCTGCACGGTACCTCGGCGAGCTTGCACACGTGGGACGGCTGGACGCAAGCGCTCACCCCCACGCGACGGGTGATTCGCTTTGATTTGCCAGCGTTTGGCCTGACAGGCCCGAATGCGCAAAATGACTATTCCATCGCCGCTTATGTGGCGTTTGTGACCGCCGTGATGGACAAGCTGGCCTTGCAGCGCGTGGTGCTGGCGGGCAATTCACTGGGTGGGCAAGTGGCCTGGGAATTTGCCGTGGCCTCGCCCGCCCGCGTGTCGCACCTGATTTTGGTGGACGCCAGCGGTTACCCGCTGAAGCCCAAGTCGATACCGATTGGTTTTATTTTGACGCGCATTCCCGGAGTGCCCATGCTGATGGAATACATGCTGCCGCGCGGCATTGTGCAAAGCAGTGTGCGCAATGTGTATGGCGACCCCAGCCGGGTCACGCCAGAGCTGGTTGACCGCTATGTAGATTTAACACTGCGCGCAGGTAACCGCAAGGCACTGGCGCGCCGGCTGGAGCAAGGCTATGACAGCGATGTCGCCAAAATCAAAACTTTGAAGGTGCCCACTTTGATTTTGTGGGGCATCCAAGATGGTTTGATTCCGCCCGACAACGCCCGTGCGTTTGAGCGAGACATAGCGGGCTCGAAACTGGTCATGCTGGATGGCTTGGGTCATGTGCCGCATGAAGAAGACGCCGCCCGCACGGTGGGCGAAGTGAAGCGGTTTTTGCTGGGCCTAACTCCTTAAGTTCACCCTCTGAAAGACGTTGATGACTTACCTGGTTCTGGGATTGATCATCTTTTTGGGCGTGCATTCCGTGCGCATGGTGGCTGACGACTGGCGCACCCAAACTCGGGCGCGGGTGGGCGAAAGCGCCTTCAAAGGCTCTTATTCACTGGTGTCCTTGGTCGGTTTTGGGCTGATCGTGTGGGGTTTTGGCCAGGCCCGGCAAATGCCCGTGCAGTTGTACAGCCCTCCTGCCGCCCTGCGGCATGTGGCGTTGCTGCTGACCCTGGTGTCGTTTGTGCTGCTGGCGGCGGCCAACGTGCCGGGCAATGGCATCAAGGCGCGGGTACACCACCCGATGGTGCTGGGCGTCAAGGTGTGGGCTTTTTCGCACTTGCTGGTCAACGGCAATGTGGCGCACGTGGTGCTGTTCGGTTCGTTTTTGACGTGGTCGGTCTGGAATTTTGTGGCGTCGCGCAGGCGCGACCGGGCGCAAGGCGTGCAGTACGGGCCTGCGCGCGCGAGTGCCACGGTAATCACGCTGGTGGCTGGCTTGGGTTTTTGGCTGCTGTTTGCGCTGCTGCTGCACGGCTGGCTGATTGGGGTTAAGCCTTTCGGCTGATAAGGCCAGTACGCCCTAACCAGGACAACATGGGCGGTTTGCGCCCGCATAATGCGTGCTTTACAAAATGTCAGGAAACCAGCATGCCAAGAGCCACATTGGGCGAAGCCCACATTCACCCCGCCATTCGCGACAAAGTCAGCTCGCACGAGCAAAGCATTGTGAAAGAAGTGCAAGCGGCCGTGGCGGCCAACCCGGTGGTGGTGGTGGGCATGGGCATGAACCCATACCCCAAAAAGGCCCGCAAGGCGCTGGACGGCGCTGGCGTGGCTTACAAATACCTGGAATACGGCAATTACTTCAACACCTGGCGCGAGCGCAACGCTTTGAAAATGTGGACCGGCTGGCCCACACTGCCCATGGTGTTTGTCAAAGGCACGCTGGTAGGCGGTGCCAATGACCTGATCAAGCTGATCGCAAGCGGCGAGCTAAAAAAACTGCTGGCTTGAGTTTTTCAGCCGCTGCGCCACCCGGTAATGTGCCGGGGCGCGAGTTGATGATCAGCTGCGGCTGTGCGCGCCACCGTGCCCACGTTCATGCCCGCCGCCATGTTTGCTGCCAGGGCCGCCGCGCATTCCTTGGGTGTCGAACACTTTCTTTTGGTCCGCGTTCAGCGCTGCATAAAACGTCTTGGCAGCATCGGCGCGCTTTGACATTTCAGCATCGCGCTGGGCATGCAGGGCTTTCATTTTGTCAATGCGCTCTGGGGTGGTGAGCTTTTGCATTTCGGCATGCATGGCTGCACGGTCTGGGCGGGCACCAGCGGGTGGCGTCATGCTGGCGGTGAAGGCTGACCAAGCGGCTTCTTGCGAGGCTTCGATTTTCAACTGGGCTTTCAGATCTGCCTGGCGCTTGGCTCGCATTTCGGCGCGCTTGGCAGGGTCTTGCGGGCCATGGTGCTTCATGCCCCGGTGTTGCCCTTCCGCCGGTGCGGCAGGCGTGGTTTGCGCGTAAGTGGCGAAGGCAGCAGTGGCCATCAAACTGGCCAACAGCACGGGTTTCATTTTTGCAGAGAAAGTAGATGCAATCGTGGATGTCATGGGGTCGATTCCTTTGGGTAAAGTGCCTGGAGCGACAAATGGCATCAGGCTGAGAAGAAGTTTGAGCGTTGGGTGTTAAAGACAAGTGTGTGTTGGTGAATGCAAGGTAAAGTTTCGTGCACGTTTCGTCAATTGGGCGAATAATTCAAAGGGATCAAGTGTTTAAAAATGTGATGGTGTATGCAATCAGTCCGGCCTGGGCTCAAACCCTGGCCAGCATGGAAAGTGGCTTGGACAAGGCGCGGTTTGTCGAATGTGGCTTGTCGCAGGAAAAGTCGGTTGGTTGGACTGAGCCGCGGGGTGAGGCCCATGGCCCGCTGGTCGAGTCAATAGGCGGGCAGTTGATTTTGAAGCTGATGATTGAAGCCAAGGTTTTGCCCGGCAGCGTGGTGGCGCGCAAAGCGCAGGACCGCTTGGCCCACATTGAGGCCAGCACAGGCCGCAAGCCCGGCAAAAAGGAAACCCGCGACATCAAAGACGACATTCGCCTTGAGTTGCTGCCCCAGGCCTTCACCAAACAGGGCAGCACCAGCGTTTGGATTGACCCCAAAGCCAAGTGCCTGGTGATTGACGCGGCCAGCACGGGCAAAGCCGATGAAGTGGTGACCTTGCTGGTGAAATGCCTTGACGGTTTTGCCGTGACTTTGGTCAACACCACCACGTCGCCCGCCGTGGCCATGGCGCAGTGGCTGACCACGCAGGAAGCGCCGCAAGGCTTCAGCGTGGACCGCGAGTGCGAGCTGAAGGCGGCGGATGAAAGCAAGGCCGTGGTTCGCTATTCGCGCCACCCGCTGGACATCAAAGAGGTGCAAGCCCACATTGAAAGCGGCAAGCAGCCCACCCG
>JANNCN010000076.1:0-7683 GCA_031386665.1 Rhodoferax sp.
GACCCGTTTTTCAATGTGCGCGAGGCGCTTCGCATTCAGTCCGGTTACTTTGGCATCAAAAAAAACGACGACTGGATTGACGAATTGCTGTCGAGCCTGGGGCTGGCCGACAAGGCAGATGCCAATATGCGCCAATTGTCGGGTGGCATGAAGCGCCGGGTGTTGGTTGCTCAGGCGCTGGTGCACAAACCGCCTGTCATTGTGCTGGATGAGCCCACCGCTGGCGTTGACGTGGAACTGCGCCAAACGCTTTGGCAATTTATCGCCAAGCTGAACAAACAAGGCTCGACCGTTTTGCTCACCACCCACTACCTGGAAGAGGCAGAGGCATTGTGCGGACGCATCGCCATGCTCAAAACTGGCAAGGTGGTAGCCCTGGCCAAGACCTCCGAGCTGCTGAAGAACGCTTCCAGCAACGTGCTTCGCTTCAAGGTGGACAGTGAGCTGCCCCAGGCTTTGAGAGACAAAGCACGAATCACGGGGCGAATTGTTCAGTTTCCGGCCCACGACGCTGCCGAGATTGAGCAGTACTTGGCGGCAGTGCGCCAAGCAGGATTGACCGCCGAAGATGTCGAAATTCGCAAGGCTGATCTGGAAGACGTGTTTTTGGATGTGATGAATGGCAATGCGGCCCACCAGGTTTCAAGCGTGAGTGCGCAATTTTCCGACGGGCCGCCCCTAGGAAAATTAGCCCCCGCGGGGGGCAGAACAGCACACGAAGTGGCAAGCGTGGGGGTAGTCAATTGACCGGCTGGCAAACCCTTCTCTACAAAGAAACTTTAAGATTTTGGAAAGTTGCGGCCCAAACCATTGCGGGGCCGGTGCTCACCGCGCTGTTATACCTGCTGATTTTTGGCCATGCGCTGGAAGCTCATGTCAAGGTCTACGACAAGGTGGGCTACACCTCGTTTTTGGTGCCTGGTTTGGCGATGATGAGCATTTTGCAAAACGCCTTTGCCAACAGCTCGTCGTCGTTGATCATGAGCAAGGTCATGGGCAACCTAGTGTTTTTGCTGCTCACGCCGCTGTCTTATTTGAACTGGTACGTTGCTTACGTCGGCGCGTCCATTGTTCGCGGTTTGGCGGTGGGTTTGGGTGTGTTCGCGGTGTCTGCGTTTTTCACCAGTGTGAGCTTTGTGGCACCGCTTTGGATTGTGGTGTTTGCCGTGTTGGGCGCGGCGCTCATGGGGACTTTAGGGCTGATTGCCGGACTCTGGGCTGAAAAATTTGACCAACTGGCGGCGTTTCAAAACTTTGTCGTCATGCCCATGACGTTTTTGAGTGGCGTGTTTTATTCCATTCATTCGCTGCCGGCGTTTTGGCAAGGCGTGAGCCACTTCAACCCGTTCTTTTACATGATTGACGGCTTCAGGTACGGCTTTTTTGGCGTGAGCGATGTGTCTCCCTGGTTGAGCTTGAGCGTGGTGGCAACAGCTTTGGCGGTGGTCAGCGTGGTGGCCATTCACCTGCTGCGCATTGGCTACAAAATTCGACAATAATTTCAATCAACCCGCGAAACGTTTTTTTATGACCGCAGACCAGCTCAAAGCCATCATCACCGCCCACTTGCCTTGCGAGCATTGCGAGTTGGATGGCGACGGCCGACATTGGTCTGCCACCATTGTGTCGGCCGAGTTTGAAGGCAAGCGCGCCATTCAGCGACACCAACGCGTGTACGCCACATTGGGCGCGAAAATGCACACCGACGAAGTGCATGCGCTGTCCATGAAAACCTTCACGCCCGCTGAATGGGCGGCGGCAGGCTCTCACTGAGACTTTTTTACTTTGGGAATTTTGGGTGGGTTGGGCTGACACAACTCGACTCATTCCGACGCATCCCGCCTGATCACGACTGAACCCGATTGACCTCTATGATCACCATTGCATTGTCCAAAGGCCGCATTTTTGAAGAGACTCTGCCGCTGCTCAAGGCTGCTGGCATCGAGGTGCTGGAAGACCCCGAAAAATCGCGCAAGTTGATTTTGGCCACCAACCAGACTGACGTGCGCGTGCTGGTGGTGCGCGCCACCGATGTGCCCACCTACGTGCAGTACGGCGGTGCCGATTTGGGCATCACCGGCAAGGACACGCTGATTGAACATGCCGCTGAATGGGGAGGCAGCGCCAGCGCTGCGGGGGGTGGCAGCACCAGCGCAGCGGGTCTGTACCAGCCCTTGGATTTAGACATTGCCAAGTGCCGCATCAGCGTGGCGGTGCGGGCTGATTTTGATTATGCGTCCGCCGTCAAGCAAGGCAGCCGCCTGAAGGTGGCCACCAAGTACGTGGCCATCGCCCGTGAGTTTTTTGCGTCCAAAGGCGTACACGTGGATTTGATCAAACTGTACGGCAGCATGGAACTGGCCCCTTTGACAGGCTTGGCCGATGCGATTGTGGATCTGGTGTCTACCGGCAACACGCTCAAGGCCAACCATTTGGTTGAAGTTGAGCACATCATGGACATCAGCTCGCGCTTGGTGGTGAACCAGGCCGCGCTGAAGCTGAAGCAAGCGCCTTTGCGAAAAATTATTGATGCGTTTGCGCAGGCTGTGGCGGCGAGAACTGCCTGAACTGTTTGACCGCTTGAAGCGCCTGAAATTGCCGTTGCCGTTGCCGTTGCCGTTGACTTTGCCAATCTGCAATCTTCAATTTTTTTGCGCCAAGCCTTTGAGTCCCTTTTTGAGAACCTTTTAGAGAAATCGCCATGACTTTCACGGCTCTTCCTGCGCGTCTTTCCACGGCCAGTAGTACGTTTGACGCAGACTTCAAAGCCCGCTTGCACGTGTCGGTAGAGGCAGACGCGGCCATTGACAAAGTTGCAGCGGACATTCTGGCGGATGTCAAAAGGCGTGGCGATGCTGCGGTGTTGGAATACACCAATCGGTTTGATCGGCTCAACGCCACGTCTGTCAAATCGCTGGAATTAACGCAAGAAGAGTTGAAAGCGGCCTTTGAGTCGATTCCTGCGGCCCAGCGCGAAGCCTTGCAAGCAGCCGCCCAGCGCATACGCAGCTACCACGAGCGGCAAAAAAGGGCGAATGGCGAAAGCTGGTCTTACCGCGATGAAGACGGCAATCTGCTGGGCCAAAAGGTCACGCCCATTGACCGGGCGGGCATTTACGTGCCGGGTGGCAAAGCCAGCTACCCCTCGTCGGTGTTGATGAGCGCCATTCCTGCCCATGTGGCGGGTGTGCCAGAGATCATTATGGTGGTGCCGACACCGTTCCATGGAGATGGCGCGGCGCAGGATTCGAGTGGCACTAAAAACGCGATGGTGTTGGCAGCGGCTTACCTGGCGGGTGTTTCGCGCGTCTTCACGATTGGCGGCGCACAGGCCATTGGCGCTTTGGCCTATGGCACCGACACCATTCCCGCGGTAGACAAAATCACCGGCCCTGGCAACGCCTATGTGGCGGCTGCAAAGCGGCAAGTTTTTGGCGTGGTGGGCATAGACATGATCGCTGGCCCCTCGGAAATATTGGTGTTGGCAGATGGCAGCACGCCCCCCGATTGGGTCGCGATGGATTTGTTCAGCCAGGCCGAACACGACGAGCTGGCGCAAAGCATCTTGCTGTGTCCAGATCTGGCCTACATCGAAGCGGTGCAAGCCGCCATCACCCGACTGTTGAATGACATGCCGCGTGCCGCCATCATCTCCAAGTCTTTGAACGACCGGGGTGCCCTGATTCACACCCGCAGCATGCAAGAGGCCTGCGACATCAGCAACCGCATTGCGCCGGAACATTTGGAAGTCAGCAGCCTCGATGCGCACCGTTGGGAGCCGCTGCTGCGCCACGCAGGGGCGATTTTTTTAGGCGCTTACACCAGCGAAAGCCTGGGCGACTACTGCGCTGGCCCCAATCACGTGCTACCCACCAGCGGCACGGCGCGATTCTCCAGCCCGCTGGGCGTCTACGACTTTCAAAAACGCAGCAGCCTGATTGAAGTCAGCGAGCAAGGCGCCCAAGCGTTAGGCAAAATTGCCGCTGAACTGGCCTACGGCGAAGGCCTGCAAGCCCACGCCCGTGCCGCTGAAATGCGCTTAAAAGTTCGTTGAAAGCAGAATTAATTGGGGTCAGATTCCAATTATCTATGCGAAATTCTCATGAACCCTTTCGAAACTGGCCTCGAAATTCTTAACGCCACTTTATGACAGCCACTCAGCTAGAAACACTCATCTCTACCCGCATTCGCCAAGACGTCCAATCCATGCACGCCTACGCCATTCAAGACTCGGCGGGGCTGGTCAAACTTGACGCGATGGAAAACCCGCATCGCTTAAGCGCGGAACTGCAAGCCGCGCTGGGCGAGCGTCTAGGTGCCTTGGCGCTGAACCGCTACCCAGGCGACCGCGTCAATGTGTTGCGCCGCCAATTGGCCGAGCACGCGCAAATGCCCGCTGGTTTTGACATCATGCTGGGCAATGGCTCTGACGAGCTGATCTCCTTGCTGGCCATGGCGGTTGATGTGCCACCTGCGCAAAACCCCAGTGGCCGCGCCCCAGTCATTTTGGCCCCCGAACCCGGTTTTGTGATGTACGGCATGAGTGCCCGTTTTCAGGGTTTGACCTACGTGGGCGTGCCGCTCACCGCTGATTTTGAGCTGGACGAAGCCGCCATGCTCAAAGCCATTGCCCAGCACCAACCCGCCCTCGTCTACCTGGCCTACCCCAACAACCCAACCGCCAATTTGTGGAGCGACACGGCCATTGCCAACATCATTGCCGCGCAGGGTGCCGCAGGCGGCTTGGTGGTGATGGACGAAGCCTACCAGCCGTTTGCCGCGCGCAGCTGGATAGACGCCATTCGCCAATCGCCCCAGCAGCACGCCCATGTACTCTTGATGCGCACGATGAGCAAATTTGGTCTGGCAGGCGTGCGCATTGGCTACATGATGGGCGTCAAAGCGCTGATCAGCGAAGTCGACAAGCTGCGCCCGCCCTACAACATCAGTATTTTGAATTGCGAGTGCGCCCTGTTTGCCTTGGAGCATGCCGACGTTTTCAAGGCCCAAGCCGTTGACCTGATTGAACAACGTGCTATGCTTTTAGAGGCCTTGCATGCCATGCCCGGCGTTAAATGCTGGAAATCCGATGCCAACATGATTCTGGTTCGCGTCACCGACCCCCAAAAAACTTTCGACGGCATGAAAGCCCATGGCGTCTTGGTCAAGAACGTTTCTAAAATGCATGCACTGCTGGCCAATTGCCTTCGCCTGACGGTGGGCACCGCTGACGAAAACCGCCACATGCTGGCAGCCCTACAAAGTTCACTATGACCAACATCACCCTGGCGCATTCCACCGCGCCGCGCATTGCCGAGGTGGCCCGCAACACGGCTGAAACCCAAATCACGGCCCGCGTCAACCTGGACGGCACGGGTGCCGCCAATTTGTCCACTGGTATCGGGTTTTTTGACCACATGCTGGACCAAATTGCCCGCCACGGGCTGGTTGACATCGACATCACCGCGCTGGGCGACTTGCACATTGACGGCCACCACACCGTCGAAGACGTCGGCATCACCCTGGGCCAAGCCGTTAACAAAGCCGTGGGCGACAAAAAAGGCATTCGCCGTTACGGTCACGCCTATGTGCCGCTGGACGAAGCCTTGAGCCGCGTGGTGATCGACTTTTCAGGCCGCCCTGGTTTGGTGATGAACGTGCCCTTCAAAAGCGGCATGATCGGTACGTTTGACTCGCAACTGGCACACGAATTTTTTCAAGGCTTTGTGAACCACGCGTTTGTCACCCTGCACATTGACAACCTGAAGGGCGAAAACGCCCATCACCAGTGCGAAACTGTGTTCAAAGCCTTCGCCCGCGCCTTGCGCATGGCGCTGGAGCTTGACCCGCGCGCTTTGGGCACGATTGCATCGACCAAAGGCTCGCTGTGAGTTTGAGTTTTGAGCAACGGGTCGCCAGGTCGAATTTTTGATCAGTTTTTGAGCCAAATTAACCTACAGGTTAATTTTTCTGAAAAAACCATCCAAAACGCCAAAATATGAACCAAATAGGCCTCTAGCTCTCGGATAATAAACATAGTTTGCTATATATTTAGTAGCAATGTAAATCCAGGCTTTGCCTTTGCACTTTCCTTTGACGCTGCCCCCAAAGCTCTGAATTCCCGCATGTCCAACTTGAATTCAAAACGATGCGTTGCCGTGGTCGATTACGGCATGGGCAACCTGTTTTCCATGGCGCAGGCCGTGCGCCGCGCCGCAGAAGGCAGTGGTTTTGATGTGCTCATCACCCACAACCCAGATGAAGTCCGCGCCGCCGAACGCATCGTTTTGCCCGGCCAAGGGGCCATTGCCGACTGCATGCGCGAGTTGCATGAGTCCGGCTTGCAAGCCTCGGTGCTCGAAGCCGCAGCCAACAAACCGCTGTTTGGCGTGTGCGTGGGCATGCAAATGCTGCTGGACCACAGCGCTGAAGGCCGCGCGCCGCTCTCGGACGACGCAGCCAAGGGCAACGCAGCCACAGACAACGCGCCTGGCGGCACGCAGGGCTTAGGCCTGATTCACGGCAAGGTTCTTAAATTTGACTTGGCAGGGCAAATTCAAGCCGACGGCAGCCGCTTCAAAGTGCCCCAAATGGGCTGGAACCAAGTGATTCAGACACAGCACCAGGGGCCAGTGCACCCTATTTGGGCGGGCGTGCCAGACGCCAGTTATTTCTATTTCGTCCACAGTTTTTACGCCCAACCGTCTGATGCACGCCACAGCGTGGGCGAGACTGACTATGGCAAACGCTTTTCAGCCGCGATTGCGCGCGATAATATTTTTGCTACTCAATTCCACCCTGAAAAAAGCGCTGCTCAAGGTTTGTGTCTCTACAAAAACTTCCTCTCCTGGAACCCTTGATTTCATTGCCTTTGCGCTCCAATTTTCGCCCCCCACCCGCTTCTTCTTCCCGCTCTTTAGCGCCTCATGCAACTCATCCCCGCCATTGACCTGAAAGACGGTTTGTGTGTCCGCCTCAAACAAGGCGACATGGACCAATCCACCACCTTTGGCGAAGACCCCGCGCTGATTGCGCGAAATTGGGTTGACAAAGGCGCGCGGCGTCTGCATTTGGTTGATTTGAACGGCGCCTTTGCTGGCCATCCTAAAAACGAAATGGCGATTCGAAAAATCCTCAAAGCCGTGGGCAGCGAGGTGGACGTGCAGTTGGGTGGCGGCATCCGTGACCTGGACACGATTGAGCGTTATTTAGACGCTGGCCTGCGCTACGTCATCATTGGTACCGCAGCCGTCAAAAACCCGGGTTTTCTGCAAGATGCCTGCACCGCGTTTGGCGGCCACATCATCGTGGGCCTGGACGCCCGCGAAGGCAAAGTTGCCACCGATGGCTGGAGCAAGCTAACTCGCCACGACGTGATCGATCTGGGCAAAAAATTTGAAGACTATGGCGTCGAATCCATCATTTACACCGACATTGGCCGCGACGGCATGCTGTCAGGCATCAACATCGAAGCCACCGTCAAACTTGCCCAAGCGCTGACCATTCCCGTCATCGCCTCAGGTGGCTTGAGCAACATGGCCGACATTGAGGCCCTTTGCGCGGTCGAAGACGAAGGCGTTGAAGGCGTGATTTGCGGGCGTGCCATTTACAGCGGCGATCTTGATTTTGAGGCGGCTCAGGCGCGGGCGGATGAGCTAAACGGCTAGAGCTGTTGCCCCCACG
>JANNCN010000164.1:0-53104 GCA_031386665.1 Rhodoferax sp.
AGCTGGTGGACATGATGGCCAGCGGCTTGTCAAATACCCGCGACAAAATGTCGCCTGGGCGCATGCCGCCTCTGGCCAGACACAAAATGGTGTCGAACTGCCAACCCGATTGGTGCACCTTGATGGCCAGTTTTTCAATCAGGTTGTGGTATTCGTCATAACTGACGTACAGGTGCTTGCCGTCTTCTGTCAACATTGAAATGCTCCTATTTATATAGCAAACTACTTATATTATTCGAGAGCTAGAGGTCTTTTTTTTTGATATTTTGGCAAAAGCACTGCCTAAATCCAAAAAAATAACCCCCAGGTTCATTTATTCAAAAAACACCCTGCTCAAACAGTTTATGCCGCTGCAAACGGATGGCGCAGCAAGATCGTGTGGTCGCGGTCTGGGCTGGTGGAAACCATCGCAATCGGCACGCCTGTGACTTGCTCAATGCGCTCCAGGTAACGCTGCGCGGCGGCGGGCAGCTTTGCGGTGTCGGTCACGCCAAAGGTGCTTTCGCTCCAGCCCGGCAGAACCTCGTAAATCGGTGTGCAGCGGGCAATGTCGTCGGCACCCATAGGCAAAATGTCAATCGTCTCGCCGTCCAGCTTGTAGCCGGTGCACAGCATCAGTTCAGTCAAACCGTCCAGCACATCCAGCTTGGTGATGCAAAGGCCCGACAGGCCGTTGACTTGGGCCGAGCGCTTGAGCAGCGCCGCGTCAAACCAGCCGCAACGCCGGTAGCGCCCGGTGACGACGCCGCGCTCGGCCCCCAACGTGCTCATGTGGTGCCCTGGATTGCCGGGGGTTTGCCAATCCAGCTCTGTCGGAAACGGGCCACCGCCCACGCGGGTGCAATACGCCTTGGTGATGCCCAATACGTAATGCAGCAGCCCCGGGCCCACGCCCGAACCCGCTGCCGCGTTGCCCGCCACACAGTTGCTGGACGTGACGTACGGGTAGGTGCCGTGATCCACATCCAGCAGCGTGCCTTGCGCGCCTTCGAACAGAAGGTTGGCACCCGCCAAATGGGCCTCGTTCAGCTCGCGCGAGACGTCGGCCATCATGGGCTTCAACAGCTCGGCGTAACGCATGCAATCTGCAAAAACCGTTTCAAATTCAACGGCGGGCGCTTTCAAGTACTGGGTCAGAGTGAAGTTGTGCAGATCGAGCACCGAACGCAGCTTGGCAGCAAATTTGTCGGGGTGCTTCAGGTCTTGCACCCGCAGCGCACGGCGGGCAATTTTGTCCTCATAGGCAGGGCCAATGCCCTTGCCGGTGGTGCCAATTTTCTCGCTGCCGCCTTGTTCGCGCGCCGCTTCGCGAGCAACGTCCAGCGCGGCATGAAAGGGAAGAATCAGCGGGCAGGCTTCGCTGATTCGCAGGCGTGAACGCACTTCAACGCCGACTTTCTCAAGCCCTTCGATTTCTTCAAAAAGCCTGGAAGCCGACAGCACCACGCCGTTGCCGATGTAGCACTTCACGCCAGGTCGCATGATGCCGCTGGGGATGAGGTTCAGCGCGGTTTTGACGCCATTGATCACCAGGGTGTGCCCGGCGTTGTGTCCGCCCTGAAAGCGAACCACGCCTTGGGCGCTTTCCGTTAGCCAATCGACCAGTTTGCCTTTTCCTTCATCGCCCCATTGGGTGCCGACGACGACGACGTTGCGTCCTTTGTTCATGGCTTGGTTCCCCGCACTTCACATTGGCAATTCATGGGCATACCCCGTGGTCAAAACGCATATTCATCCTCAAAAGCTGATTTGAAAAAACTAAACTGATTTCACGAGCCATTGCCCATCGGCCAAAACCAGCTCGCGGTCGCAGTGGAACTCATCGACTTCGTTCTCATGGCCTGGCAGCACGCAAACTACCGTTTGGCCTTGGGCACGCAGCGATGCTATGGCCGAGCGCAGATCCACCGCCTCGCTCCAGGGCGCGCGAATAGCAGCGCGAAGTGGTCGTTTAGGCACTGCTTCAATCAAGGCTTTGATGTCCAGGCTGAAGCCCACGGCGGGCCGATTGCGGCCAAAAACGGCCCCGACCTCGTCGTAACGGCCGCCGCGCACCAGAGCGTCGCTGGCGGTTTGGGCGTAAATGGCAAAACGAGCGCCACTGTAATAGGCATAGCCGCGCAGGTCAGCCAGGTCGAAGGTGACTTTGCAGCCTTGCAAATGCCCGGCCAGCCATTTCAAATTGGCCAAAGCTTGTGTCACTTTGGGCAAGGCAGGAAGCGCCTTTTGAGCCTCGACCAGAACCGCCTCATCGCCATACAGGTGAACCAGGGCAGACAGGCCGTCGCGTGTGGCAGCGGACAAATCGCGGGTTAAGGTGCGCAGTTCGCTGGCATCTTTGGCGGCCAGCGCGGCATGCACAAGACCTAAGCGCTCAGGCGGCAGGCCAACCCCTTCCAGCAGCGAATTGACAATACGGGCGTCTGCCATGTCGATGGTCAGGCCGCGAACGTCAGCGGCATTCAGGCAGTCTTGCGCCAGCAGCAGGGCTTCGAGATCGGCCTCAAGGCCGTTGTGGCCGTAAATTTCGGCACCAAACTGCAAGGGTTCGCGGGTGGCATGGGGTTTATCAGGGCGGGTGTGCAGCACCGGGCCGCAGTAGCAAAACCGGGCAACACCTTGGCGGTTAAGCAAATGGGCATCAATGCGCGCCACCTGGGGCGTGGTGTCGGCCCGCAAGCCCATCATGCGCCCGGACAGTTGATCCACCAGTTTGAAGGTTTGCAGATCCAGCGCTTCGCCCGTACCGGTCAGCAAAGACTCAAGGTGTTCCAGCAAGGGGGGCATCACCAGCTCATAGCCATAGCAGCGGGCCATGTCCAGCAAGTCTCGACGCAATTCTTCGATGTGACGGGCCTCAGAAGGCAGTACATCGGCAATGTGATCCGGCAGGACCCAAGCTGACATGTGATTTAGGGAGACTGTTAAACACCAGATTTTACCGGGCAAAAACCTGAGACCTAAACGCAGGAGCGCAGTCGCTTGAAAATAGATTTCGAATGGGGGACGGACTTGATATCACCGGTGATATGAACTTTTGTAAAAATCGGAAATTTTCGCCAATTATTAACAAAAAAGTGCCTCTAGATCTCGCAGAACATGGATGAATTGCTATACATTTAATAGCAACCAAATCGACGTCAAACTCAAGTCAAATCAGTGATGAAACAGCGACGAATCAATCAAAAGCAACACGAGAACCAACACGCTACCCGCCGCGATGCTGCAAAGTCCGAAAAACCGAACCTGGCCATCGCCCAGCTTTTGAATTTGCTCAAACGTGCGCCGCCAAACGGCGGGCGAGACAAAGGGGAACAGGCCTTCAATGATCAAGGCCAAGCCCAAAGCCACCCCCAGAACCAGCCAAAAACTGTCGCCTTCCAAGCTTATTTCTTGCCAGGTGCTGCTGCGGGCAGGGAGTTGCCGCGAAAGGCTTTGAAGAACTCGTTGCTCGACGGGTCAACCACCATCACGTCGCCCTTTTTGTTGAAGCTGGCTTTGTTGGCTTCCAGGCTACGGTAAAACTGGGCAAATTGCGGATCACGACCAAAGGCTTCGGCGTAGGTGCTGGCGGCTTGGGCATCGCCCTCGCCTTTGACTTTTTGCGCATCGCGGTAGGCGTTGGCAATGGTCACCTCGCGCTGACGGTCTGCATCAGCACGGATTTTTTCGCCCTCGGCTGCGCCGGTTGAGCGCAATTCATTGGCCACGCGCTTGCGTTCTGCTTCCATTCGGCGGTAAACCGACTCGGTGATCGCATCCACGTAATCAGCGCGGGTGATGCGCACGTCAACAATTTCAATGCCCCAGGGTTTTGCGCCCTGCACTTTTTCGGTGACCTCTTTCATCACCGCGTCGCTCACGGCCTGGCGCTTGGTGGAAAGCATTTCTTTCACCGTGTTTTTGTTCACTTCTTCTTGAAAAGCGTTGCGAACCACACGGTTGAGCTGGTTGGCACCCGAGGCCTCGTCCAAACCGACGTTGCGGATGTATTCCGAAGGGTTGGAGATGCGCCAGCGCACATACCAGTCGATCACCATGCGCTGCTTTTCAGCGGTCAGCATGGGCTCGGTGTCGCTCGTCTCCAGCGTCAACAGCCGCTTGTCAATGTAAGACACGTTTTGAAAAGGCGGTGGCAGCTTGAAGTTGAGCCCAGGCTCGGTGATGACTTCTTTGATCTGGCCCAGGGCGTACACCACGCCAAACTGACGCTGATCGACAACAAAGAGCATGGAGCTGGCCAAAGCCAACACCACCAGAAAGGACGAAAAAATAAATCCAAGTTTGTTCATGTTGTGCTCCTGGATTGTTTAACGTGAATCGCGGGTGCGCGAAGCGTCGCGGGCGCGCGAATCGCTTGACTGTGGCGCAGTTGCAGGCGGCGCGGCCGCAGGGGCCACCGCATTGGTTTGCGCATTTTCAGCGGCTGACATTTGCATGATTTTGTCCAGCGGCAGGTACATCAGGTTCGAGCCCTTGCTGGAATCCACCAGCACTTTGGTCACGTTGCTGTAAATTTGAGCCATCGCATCCAGGTACATGCGGTCGCGCGTGACCTGAGGCGCTTTTTGGTACTCACCCAACACCGACTTGAAACGCTGCGAATCACCTTGAGCCTGAGCCAAAATTCGGGCTTTGTAGGCATCAGACTCTTCTTTCAAGCGCGACGCAGAACCCACCGCCCGCGGCACCACGTCGTTGGCATAGGCTTGGGCTTCGTTCTTGGCGCGTTCGCGCTCCTGGCCTGCTTTCAAAACATCGTCAAAAGCCGCCTGAACCTGCTCGGGTGGGCGCACGCCACCTTGCTGCAAGTTAATGCCAACCACTTCAATGCCCACTTTGTAGCGGTCGAGAATTTTCTGCATCAACTCGCGAACCCGCGGGGCAATTTGGTCTCGCTCTTCTGACAGCGCCGAATCCATCTTCATCTTGCCAACAACTTCACGAACCGCCGTTTCAGCTGCCTGAACCACTGCTTCAGCGGGATTTTTGCTTTCGAACAAGAAGGCCCGCGCATCACTCAAGCGGTACTGCACGGCAAATTTGATTTCGACAATGTTTTCGTCTTCCGTCAGCATGGCCGACTCACGCAGGCCAGTTGCCTTGATCACGGTGTCGCGGCCCACATCGACCGAGCGAATTTGGGTCACAAAAATCAGTTCGTGACGTTGAATCGGATACGGCATGCGCCAGTTGAAGCCCGCGCCTTCCGTGGATTTGAATTTGCCAAACTGGGTGATCACGGCCTGCTGGCCCTCTTGCACGATGAAAAACCCGGTGCCAAGCCAAATCAGGACCGCCACCGCGGCGATCAAACCCACGCCAATGCCGGCACTCTTCATGTCTGGCTGAAAACCGCCACCGTTGCCGCCTGGATTGCCGCCGCCATCGTTGCCACCACTGCCCCGGTTGCCCATGCGCGGCCCACCCTTGGCGCCACCAAACAGGTTGCCAAGCTTTTTATTGAAATCACGCCACAGCTCATCCAAGTCGGGCGGGCCTTGATTGGGGCCTTTGCCTGGCTGGCGGTCATTGCCCGCAGGCGCTGCGGGCCGGGCGGGCGGTGGGGTTGGAATTTCTGGGAGGCTCGGCTCGGTTTTGCCGCCCTCAGACGGTTTGTCTTCACCTCGGCCCCATTTCTGGTCGTTCAGGTTGAACACGCCACGTACACGTTCAGCGACCGCGTGAAGGACGGTCGTGGCTTGGGACCCTAGTTGGAGTTTCATCTCTTAGTCTCGTTTAAGTCAATTCAGGTGGCAGGCAATCGCGCTGCGGGGGAATTTTAGGGCAGCGCACCGCGTCAAGCCGTGATTGTGCCCAATCAAGGCGCAGCCTCACGCATTTCAGGGGAATCAAGCTCGCCGTCGAAAGCAGAACCGTGCTGCCCGGGTTGGGTTCGGCCGTCACTCAAGGCCACCACTTTGGCAGCGATATGCTGGCGCAAAGCCGCCAATCCCAAACCCTGGCTGGCGCTGGCAAACAGCCTCAAGGTTTGCACACCGTCAATTTCAATCATGTCTTCAAGGTGCAGTGGCCAACGGTCTTTTTCAATAGCATCCAACTTGTTAAACACCAGGATCTGAGGAATTTCCGCAGCACCTATTTCAGTCAGTACTTTTTGAACCTGATCAATTTGCTCTTGAAAGTTCGGATTGGCGGCATCGACCACGTGGATCAGCAGGTCAGCATCAACCGCCTCCTGCAATGTGGCCTGAAAAGCCGCCACAAGTCCGTGCGGCAAGTCGCGTATGAAGCCTACCGTGTCAGACAGAGATACCGACCGCTGTGCTTCACCAAGGTAAAGCTGTCGGGTTGTCGTGTCCAGCGTGGCAAACAGTTGGTCCGCCGCGTAGGCTTTGGCCTTGACCAAGGCGTTGAACAAAGTCGACTTGCCAGCATTGGTGTAGCCAACCAAAGAGATGTTGAAAGCTTGGTGGCGTTCGCGGGAGCGGCGCTGGGTTTGCCGCTGCTTTTTAACTTTGATCAGACGCTCTTTTGTGCGTTTGATGTTCTCGCCAATCATGCGCCGATCCAGCTCGATCTGCGTTTCGCCCGGGCCACCACGCATGCCAATGCCGCCACTTTGACGCTCTAAATGCGACCAACGCCGCACCAGCCGAGTGCTTGAATACTGCAACCGGGCCAACTCCACCTGGAGCTTGCCTTCATGGCTGCGGGCGCGCTGACCAAATATCTCCAGTATTAACAAGGTTCGGTCGTTGACGGGAAGCTCGAGGTGGCGCTCAAGGTTGCGCTGCTGGGCAGGGCTCAAAGACTGGTCGAAAAGGATCTCTTGAGCTCCCATTTGAGCCGCCATGAGTTTAATTTCGTCAGCTTTCCCGCTGCCTACGAACAAAGCAGCGTCTGGGGCGCGGCGTTTGCAGGTGACGCGCGCAATCGGATGCAACCCGGCAGTTTGCGCTAGCAATCCCAACTCCGCAAGCTCGCCATCAAAATTGGGCAAACCCAAGTCGACACCCACCAAAATGGCAGGCACAGCAGTTTGGGCATGTGATTTAGCCAAGCTTCGGTTTGTCAGAGAAAGAGTGAATCACCCAGGCTGCCAGTTCGCGGATTTCAATTGACCTGAATTAAGGGTGGCTTGAATTGCGGCAAGAAGGTGAGCGGGGCTGATGAGGGGCTGACGGGTGATGCACGCAACCCTTCAGCACACCCTCGCCATACCCTGTATCCACCCAAAAGCTGGTGTGCGACCGATGTCAGGCTGCAGGCAGTTCAGCGCCTTCAGCGGTTGAAAAATTGACCGCACGCCCTGGAACGATGGTCGAAATGGCATGTTTGTAAACCATTTGAGTCACTGTGTTGCGCAACAGCACAACGTACTGGTCAAAGGATTCAATTTGCCCTTGCAATTTAATGCCGTTCACGAGGTAGATAGAAACAGGAACATGCTCACGACGCAATGCGTTGAGGAATGGATCTTGCAACAGTTGACCTTTGTTGATCACGATATTCTCCGTGTTCTATAAAAAATTAATAAGTTATAATGATAGCACAGTGCGGCGCTGATTTTCAGGTGGCTGGCGCCATTCCCCTACTAAATCAACGCGTTGCCGCGCACGGCGGTCAATCGTCCTTGTCCATGAACGGATTTTTGGAGGTTTTCATTTCAATGCGCATAGGAGTACCCACCAAATCGAATTCCTTGCGAAACCGCCCTTCCAAAAAGCGCTTGTAAGCATCTGTAACGTGCTCCAGCGAATTGCCGTGAATCACGATCACTGGCGGATTCATTCCACCCTGATGCGCATAACGCAGTTTGGGTCGGTACATGCCCGCACGCTTGGGGCTTTGAAATTGAACCGCTTCCAACAAAAGTCGGGTCAAAACAGGCGTCGACATTTTCATGTTGGCGGCCCTGTAGGCCTGGGCAATTGACGCCCACAAGGGTGCAAGGCCCTGGCGTTTTTGCGCGGATATGAAATGCATTGCCGCAAACTTTAAGAACGGCAAGCGGGTTTCGATGGAACGTTTCACCAGTTCACGTTGGTATTCGTCAATCGCATCCCATTTGTTGATTGCCAAAACAACCGCTCGCCCGCTTTCAAGAATGTACCCAGCAATGTGGGCGTCTTGATCCGTCACGCCTTGGGTTGCATCAATCAACAAAAGTGCAACACTAGCAGATTCAATGGCTTGGAGCGTTTTGACGACAGAAAATTTCTCAATGGCTTCGAACACCTTGCCTTTGCGACGCAAGCCCGCCGTGTCGATCAATTCAAAACGCTGCCCGTTTCGCTCGAACGGCACTGAAATCGCGTCGCGGGTCGTGCCAGGCAAGTCAAAAGCAACAAGGCGCTCTTCCCCCAACCACGTATTGATGAGCGTGGACTTGCCGACATTGGGACGACCTGCGACCGCCAACTTGATGACCCCTTCGTCCACGACTTCAGCCAAATCTGACTCGTCATTGAGTCCCAATGGAGCCAAAGCAATTTCGACCAAATCCCGAATGCCTTGGCCGTGCGCTGCGGAAATGGGGTACACCTCGCCTAAGCCCAGTTCGAAAAACTCGACCAGTTGAGCCCCTTCTTTCATCCCCTCGGCCTTGTTGGCTACAAGAACACACGGCTTGCCCAGTCGGCGAAGGTATTTGGCGATTTCAAAATCCTGTGCGGAGATGCCTTCGCGAGCGTCCACAACAAAAATGACGACATCCGCTTCGGCAACAGCCTGTCGCGTCTGCTTGGCCATTTCCTTGAAAATGCCGCTGTCAGCGTCTGGCTCGAAGCCGCCCGTGTCAATCACGATGAACTCGTAATTACCTTGAGAGCCATTGCCATAGTGACGATCGCGGGTCAACCCCGCGTAGTCGGCCACGATCGCGTCGCGGGTTTTGGTCAACCGATTGAACAGAGTCGACTTGCCCACATTGGGGCGACCGACAAGTGCCAAAACTGGCTTCATGAGAATGAGCGGCAGCTTGCTGCCAACTGGGTGCTCATTGGCACCTACTCTGGCTTGAAGCCAAAAACACCGCCATTGCGCGTCACGACAACCAGCGTATCGCCCGCCAAAACAGGTGCTGCAGCAATAGCGCTGCCATCGGTGCTGATGCGATTGAGGGGCGCGCCATCTTCACGAGACAGCATGTGCAGTAGCCCGGACCCATCGCCCACGGCAACAGAGCGGCCCACGGCAAGTGGGGCGGTTAACCCTCGGTACTTGAGGCGATCTGACTCCCAAGCCTTTTCACCGTTTTCACGCCCCCAAGCAATGACCTTGCCATCACTTTCTGTGCCGTATACAAATTTTTCATTGCCGTGCAAGCCTTCTGACCCGGACGCAGGTTTAGTCCAAATTAGCTTGCCGGTCGAAGCGTTGACGCACCCAACAGAAGCCTGAAATGCTCTGGCACAAACCGAGTCACCTTCGCGGCTGACGTGTGAGACCAAGTCAACCAATCTTTCGACGTCATTCGTTCCTCGGGACACAGCTATGGGCGCTTCCCATCGGCTGGTGCCGTTTTGCGGACTGAGCCCAACAAGTCGACCCGACAAGCCGACAACCAAGGTGTCGCCCACCGCCAGCAAAACGCCCGACTGGCGCAGCACCAAGGGCTCTCCAGCGCGAGTTTGCGTCCACAACTTGCGACCCGATTTGGCATCAAAAGCAGAGACCGACCGATCTGCCGCCAAAACAAACACCCGCGCGCCCGCGACCAATGGGGCTGTGAAGCTTAAAGAACTTAAAGTCTGGCGCCATGCTTCTCGACCTGCGTCAAGCACCACCAACTCATTGTTGCGGGTGACCACTGCGGTGTATTTGCCATCCGACCCAACGCCTGCGGCCAATGGTGTCGCCAGATTGGTCCGCCAAATGTCACCGCCTGTACGGCTGTCAATTGACGCCACAACGCCATCTGAACTTGCGATGGCCAAGCTTGTTCCGACGACTTTGACATCCAGCGCAAAGCCCACGCTACCCACTTTGCTAGACCATGCCTGGCGCACCCCGATTAACACAGCGTTTGGCCCAAGTTCTGCTGGCTTGGGAGCATCTGGACCGCCAGCGCAGGCTGCAAGGGTCAACCCAGTGGCGACAAGAAAAATAGCTTTCAGCGCCCGAGCCTGTTTCGCCCCTGTAGTTTGCAAGCGAACTGTCATGACGCAAAGCGCCGCCGAAGAAAATGAAAATTTCACTTCTTACCTTCCAAGGGGGCTGTGGCAGCTTCGAGGCGGGTGTTAACCCCCAACGAACTCAATTTAACCTCAACCAAACGACGGTATTCGGTACGCTCATCAAAGGCCTTGAAAGCCTTTTCAAATTCCGCCTTAGCCTCTGCCTTTTTACCTTGTAACATCAAAATATCGCCTTTTCGGTCAGCAACGAGCCCCTCAAATTCAACCGGGTACCCAGCGGATAGGAGCTTCATCGCCTCGTCAAACGCTCCGGCTTCGACCAACACGCCGGCCAAACGAAGTTTCGCGATCGATTTATAGCCTTCGTCTGATGCCTTTTCCACTACCCAGGCAAGTGATGCTTTGGCTTGATCCACTTTGCCTGCGTCAAAGTAGGCTTTGGCAGACAACAACCCGGCTTGTTGCCCATAGGTCGTGTTGGGGAATTTGTCCTTCAAGTCCGAAAAAACCCGGTCAAGCTTCACCAGATCACCGGTCAGCACGACCCGCTCGAGCTCGTCGTACATGGCCGAAGCCTGAGACGCTTGGCCCTCTTGCCACCGCTGATAAAGATTCCAAGCCGCAAAAAGTCCCAATACCAAGGTCAAGACCCAAGTTATTGTATTTCCGTATTGCTTCCAGAAGGCCTTCAGCTGGTCGAGTTGTTCTTGTTCTTCGAGGTCTAAATGGTTTGCCATGTCAGTTTTCAGTTAAGTCGCAGATTGTAGGGTCGCGGCCCATGAAGGAACTTGGTCGAGTGGGCGCTGGATTTGTTCGCCCACACCATCCCGCAATGATTTGACGGTGACCTTATTCTCAGCAAGCTCGTCAGCCCCGAAGATCAAAGCATAGCGGGCACCACTTGCGTCAGCTTTTTTCAATTGAGACTTCATGCCAGTCCCCGCACCGCCCGCGCTCGCGTGCATTTGCGCCTGAACGCCAGCACGCCGAAGCGTTTGAAGCGTTTGCATGGCAACTGCCATGACAGATCCATTTGGAATGACGGCATAAACATCAGGGGCCGGCGCGTCTCGCTCTTTAGTTTGAGCACTCAACAATTCGAGCACACGCTCAAGCCCCATCCCCCAGCCGACTGCAGGTGTCGGCTTACCCCCCAGCAATTCAAATAAACCGTCATAGCGGCCGCCACCGCACAGAGCACCTTGGGCACCGAGTTCGTCGGTTAAAAACTCAAATACGGTGTGACTGTAGTAATCAAGGCCGCGAACCAAGCGAGGATTGACGGTCCAGCCCACGCCACAAGCCGAAAGCAGCGACTTCACCGTGTCAAAATGCTTTAACGAGTCGTCCCCAAGGTAGTTCAACAATTGGGGCGCGCCCAGTACGAGTTGCAGAAGACTTGGATTTTTGGTGTCGAGGATGCGCAATGGGTTGGTTTGGAGCCGACGAAGTGCCTCTGCGTCAAGAATGTCCCGGTGCTTCTCGAAATAAGTAATCAGGTCAACACGATGCGCCTTGCGTTCAGCCGGGACACCCAGGCTGTTGAGCTGAACGCTCACATTTCGAAGCCCCAGCTCATTGAACAAATCATGGACCATCAAAATCAGCTCGGCATCCAGCTCTGGGCCTGCAAATCCCAAAGCTTCGGCACCTAGCTGATAGAACTGACGGTACCGTCCGCGCTGAGGCCGTTCGTGACGAAACATCGGCCCCATGTAAAACAATCGTTTTCCACCGTCATAGGTCAAATTATGCTGGATTGCGGCCCGCACGACGCCTGGCGTATTTTCGGGGCGCAGCGTCAGCTGTTCTGCATTCAGGCGATCCTCAAAAGAGTACATCTCCTTTTCCACGATGTCAGTTGATTCGCCAGTGCCGCGCACAAAAAGCGCTGTCGACTCCAAAATTGGGGTGCGAATATTCCGGTAGGCATAGCGTCCCATCAACGATCTGACTTTGTCTTCAAGCCATTCCCACCGGGCGGAATCAGGTGGCAGGATATCGTTCATGCCCTTGACTGCGAGCAATTTGCCTGCCGCCGCAGGTCCTTTGGCCCTGACTTGCGCGGGTTCAGGTTCTGCTGAAACGTTGATGACGATGCTGGCGTTGGTGTCGCTCATTGGCAATTTGTCGGTCATTCCGCACTCACCTCAGTCTCAATTCGTTGAGCCGAACCGAACCTGTTTTCAATGTAGGTTTCAACCACCCGCTGAAAATCAAGCGCAATGCTGTCGCCGCGCAACGTCATCTTTTTCTCGCCATCGATAAAAACGGGCGCGGCCGGAGCTTCTCCAGTTCCCGGCAGACTGATGCCAATATCGGCATGCTTGCTTTCACCAGGCCCATTGACAATACAGCCCATGATGGCAACTTTGAGTGTTTCGACACCTGGATACCGCTCACGCCATACAGGCATTTGCGACCGCAGGAAATCATCAATCTGTTTGGTAAGCTCCTGAAAAGTGGTGCTTGTTGTCCGTCCGCAACCTGGGCAAGCGGTCACACTGGGTACGAAATGTCGCAGACCCAATGCTTGCAAAATTTCAGACGCCACGACAACTTCTTGGGTGCGCGACTCCCCCGGCGCTGGGGTGAGAGAGACCCTGATCGTGTCGCCAATGCCTTCTTGCAGCAAGATCGACAGCGCAGTGGTCGACGCCACGGTTCCTTTGGTGCCCATGCCCGCTTCGGTCAAGCCAAGGTGCAAGGCGTAATCGGCGCGCTTGGAGAGCTCTCGGTAAACCGACACGAGATCCTGAACGCCGCTGACTTTGCAGGAAAGGATAATTTGATGGCTGCTCATGCCCATCTTCTCAGCCAAACGGGCAGATTCAAGAGCGGAGGTAATCAAGGCCTCGTACATGACCTGCTTTGCGTCCCAAGGGTTTGATCTGCGGCTGTTGTCGTCCATCAAAGACGCAAGCAATTCCTGATCAAGGCTGCCCCAATTGACACCGATTCGCACCGGCTTGTTCCATCGAATCGCAGCATCGATCATCAGGCCAAATTGACGATCATGCTTGTCGCCCTTGCCCACATTGCCGGGGTTGATGCGGTACTTCGACAACGCTTGCGCGCATTCGGGAAAGTCAGTCAGAAGACGGTGCCCGTTGTAATGGAAGTCGCCAATCAACGGAACATCAATGCCCATGCGGTCAAGCTGCTCGCGCACGTGCGGAACTGCTTGGGCCGCTTCGGGGGTGTTGACGGTGATGCGAACCATTTCTGAACCAGCCAACGCTAGCTCTTTGACCTGTATGGCCGTGCCAATAGCATCCGCGGTGTCTGTGTTGGTCATCGACTGAACACGCACGGGAGCTTGCCCCCCTAGCGTGACGACTCTAGAGCCCCAAACCACATTGGCTTGTTTCGACTTTCGTTGGGCCGCGACTGAAATCTCAACGGGAAGGTGTATGCCCATTACTTCACCTCAAAACGTGCAATGTTGTCTTTGGTCAGCGATGCCAGACTCAGGGGTTGGTTGCGAACTAACACGTCGATCGAATCCGCGCGCCCCACCACAACCTTCAAAGGCAACGGGCCGGACAAAGATAGAGATTCGCCTTCGCTCATGGTTTTGCGCAATTGAACCAAACCGTTTGAATCAATCACTTCGACCCACGAACTGGCTCTTGATTTGAGGGTTAATACGCTTTTGGCGTCAGCTCCTGTGCCAGGTGCATCAGTCGGCGCATTCGCAGAGGGCCCTGCAATTGGCAAACCAATTGAAGAAACGCCTGAGGCAGCCGCAGTGGCAGGCGCCGAAATTACAGGGTTAGCCTCCAGCGGCAGCGCCGGTGCGGATGCAGTTGAAGTCAGTGCCGGAGCTAAAGTTGGATTCAAAGTTGGGGCCGAGGTTAAAGGTAAATCTACCTTCTGTGGGGTGCCAATCAAACTCCCAACCTTGGTTTCAGTCTTTGCATCCTTCAAAACCATCTTTTCCAAAACGGGGTAAGCCATCATGATCACTGCTGCCACTGCCAACAACAAGCCAACCCACATCAAAGGTTTGGACAGTTGGGGCACAAAAGACTTTTGGGCACTTTGGCCAGAGTCGCGAAAAGATACCTTGCGGGACTCAGCACCGGACAGAGAAGGCAAAACAGGTGTTGGTGGCAACGCACTCAAAATTGGCTTCGGGTCTATTTTCAAAGACCTGCAAACACTTGAAGCCAATGCCCTGGCAAAAACAGCATCTGGCAAGAGGTCAATGCGGTCATTTTCTAAAGCCTCAATTTTTTTGACGGGCACTTTCAGCGACACAGCCAATGCAGCAATGTGCAAACCAGCTTCCTCCCTAGCCCTTCGCAGCATCGTGCCAGCCGAAACCTGACCGATTCCGGCGTCTTCGTCTTTGGGATGGTTCAAGGCTGACGCGGCCCGATCATTCATCAAATGCGCTCCGCTCAAACGCAGCAAGTTCGCGCGACTGACCAAAACGCTTTTTCAGTTGCCCAACAAGCTGCTGCATCGCATCTCGGTTTTCCATTCGACGCTCCACCTTGACGCCCAGCCAAAGTGATTCCGCATTTGCAAACTCACTGTTGTTGAGGCGCCTGACATAAAACTGCGCGCGAGAAAATTCATTGCGCTGGTAGAACAAGCTTGCCAGGTTGTACCCTGTGACTGGATTGCCGGGATCCAACTCATAAGACTTGATAAGGCTGGCTTCACCTTGGGCGGCCTGCCCCGCCTTGACTTGGCAGAGACCTTGGGCCATCCAGGACTTTGCGCGACCGCCATAAAGTGGACTCGCGATGGCCTGAGAGAGGGCTTGTTGAGACTCAGTGAAGCGGGCCTGTTGACACAGCATCCAGCCATAATTGTGCAGAACATTGGGATCACGTGGGTTGATCACCAACGCCCGTTTAAAGCTTTCCTCGGCCAACCGGGGATCGTTCAAGCGCATGTAAATGAGCCCACGCAAGTTGTGCGCGTCAGAAAAATTGGGGTCTGCCGACAATGACTGCTTTAATTCATCCAACGCCACTGTGGTTTGACCCTGCTCAAAGTAGCCGACCGCTAACTCAAGACGGATCCGCGCGCGCTTTCGAGTGTCGGGCTCGTCCGACTCAGTCAAAATTTCAGTCTGCGCCGCGCCCGGCACGGAATCGGATTTTGACGCACAGCCACTGAACAGCGCCGCAAAGCAAAAGACCATCACCAGCGGCAGAAAAACAGAAGGTTGCCTCCAAGGATGCGGCGAACTGAGTTGAAATTGGTTGACCATTTCAATGCTCCTGAGGGTGAACACCCAGTTTTGGGGCAGACTTCATCATGACAATTCGCCTTTGAGTCATTCTGTGGTCAATGTTGGTGCGGTCCATAACATCTCCCGCGAGTTGCCCGCAAGCCGCCTCGATATCGTCACCTCGCGTCTTGCGAATTGTCGTCACGATTCCGGCATTCATCAGTATTGTCGCAAACTCAGAAACTCGCAATGAACTCGAACGCTTTAGACCCGACGCAGGAAACGGATTGAACGGAATCAGATTGAATTTACACCAAACACCACCTGTGGAGTACTTGCGTACCAGCGCAACAAGTTCGAGCGCGTGTTCGTCCAAATCATTGACATTGTCGAGCATGCAGTACTCAAAAGTCACAAAATCCCGTGGCGCGAGTTGGATGTACCGATTGCAGGCTTCCATCAATTCGGCAATCGGGTATTTTCGATTGAGTGGCACCAAATCGTTTCTCAAAGTGTCATTGGGAGCATGCAACGAAACCGCCAGTGCCACAGGGCAATCCAGGCCCAAACGGTCCATCACGGGCACTACCCCTGACGTGGACACCGTCAGACGCCGACGCGAAATTCCATAGCCATGCTCGCTCAACATGACTTTGAGCGACGGCAAAAGTGCTGAAAAGTTTTGCAGGGGCTCGCCCATCCCCATCATGACGACGTTGGAGATGACCCGATCTTTGCGTTGGAGGTGATTACGCAAAAAATGCTCTGCAAACCACAGCTGAGCTACGATCTCACCTGAAGTCAGGTTTCTGCTGAAGCCTTGGTGCCCTGTTGAGCAAAACCGACATCCTACTGCGCAGCCCGCCTGGGATGAAATACAGAGGGTTCCGCGATGACCATCGGGGATGTAAACCGTTTCGATCGCGTCACCACCACCCACGTCAAACAACCACTTGATTGTCCCGTCTGACGAAATTTGCTGGGCATTGACTGCAAGTGCTTTGACCTCTGCAACACCCTTGAGCTTGTCACGCAATGACTTCGCCAAGTCTGTCATTTCGTCAAAATCGGCAACTCCATTTTGGTGAATCCATCGAAACAGCTGTTTGGCCCGAAAAGGCTTCTCACCCAACTGCCCGCAGAATGCAGCCAAACCATCGAGATCAAATTCGAGCAGGTTGGCTGTCATCGTGTTCGCAAAATGTTTCGAATTAACGCGAAAAGACGTTCATGCCAGCGAAGAAGAATGCGATCTCGGCAGCTGCTGTTTCAGCCGCATCTGAACCGTGCACTGCATTCGCGTCGATGCTGTCTGCGAAGTCCGCCCTAATCGTGCCTGCAGCGGCTTTTTTAGGGTCGGTTGCACCCATTAAATCGCGATTTTTCAGGATTGCGCCTTCACCCTCAAGCGCCTGAATCATGACAGGGCCGGAAATCATGAATTCAACCAGATCTTTAAAGAACGGGCGAGCTTTGTGAACCGCATAAAACGCTTCAGCTTCACTGCGCGACAGATGCGCCATGCGAGATGCCACGACTTTGAGACCAGCGGCCTCAAATCGCGCATAAATCTGACCAATCACATTTTTGGCGACTGCATCGGGTTTGATGATTGAAAGTGTGCGTTCGACTGACATGTGTTTTTCCTAAACTGAATAGTTAAATGGGTGCCCGATGGGCAAAGCCTACTAGTTTAACCTGCTGGCATGGCAGTTTGCTCTGTCTGCTGGCAACCAAGTCAAGGACTTAATGAGGGGCTGAACGCCTTCGCCTGCCGAACACTTAGCGACCACGACCACCAGAACTGCGCCCACCGCCTGAATTGCCATTGCCGCCAGTTCCTGTGCGCCGTTGTCCTGGACCTCGGCGCTGCCCCTGCTCTTCCCTCTGCTTGGTAAAACTGTCCGCGCCAATGTAACCAAAGGCTGTTTTCATAGGGTCGGGCTGTCCGCTGACAAGCTGCCGATCGTCGCGGCCACCTTGCATGCCACCTTTCAACCGAGAGCGATTTCGGCCCTGCCCGTTGCCTGCTGGTGCTCCTGCAAAGCCCCCAACCGCGTTACTTACGGTTCCTCCTTGATCGCCACGCTGACCGCCACCAGCACGATTGCCCGTGCCGTTTGAGTTGCCAAGTCGACCACCGCGAGCGCCGCCCCGACCACCGGGGCTGCGTTTTACGGCATTTTCATTGGGTCGATAGCGATCCGATCTTGGGGGCGGGCGGCCCGGCCCCGAATTGGCGTCTTGCTCAGCCCGTTGACCCGGCCTCACGTCAGTACGAATACCGTCACGCGGCAAATTTCGCGGCCCGGCGGCGTTGCTCAATGCGCGAATGTCAGCGTCGTCCAGTTCCATCCAGGCTCCGCGCTTCAATCCACGGGGTAACAGCATCGCGCCGTAACGAATTCTGATCAACCGGCTGACAGCATGGCCAACGGCCTCGATCATGCGGCGAACCTCGCGATTGCGCCCCTCAGAAATGGTGACCCGGTACCAGCAATTCGAGCCTTCACCGCCGCCATCTTCAATTGACCCGAACTGTCCAACACCATCGTCCAGGGTGACCCCGTCCAACAATTTTTGTTTTTCTTCCTTGTTCAGGCTACCCAGAACCCGAACAGCGTACTCGCGCTCAAGTCCAAAACGGGGATGCATGAGGTTGTTGGCAAGGTCGCCTGAACTCGTGAACAGCAAAAGGCCTTCTGTGTTCAGGTCCAGGCGCCCCACAGATTGCCACTTTCCCTGGTGCAATTTCGGCAGGCGCCGAAACACCGTTGGCCGATTTTGGGGGTCGTCGTGGGTGACGACTTCGCCTACCGGCTTGTGGTACGCGATGACACGGGGCGGTGGTGGATCAACCCTAAAGCGAATCGGCTTTCCATTGACCTTGACATGATCGCCAAATTGAACCCGCTGCCCAATGTGGGCGGGCTCATTGTTGACGGTGATACGCCCTTCCATGATGAGCTGCTCCATCTCCAGGCGCGAACCCATCCCAGATTGGGCCAACACCTTGTGCAGTTTGGGTGACTCTGCCATGGGGGGCAATATTCGCTTTGGCGAACTGATGTCGAGACTTTCTTCGTCGGCATCAAATTGCCCCGACACTACATCCAAAAATCGGTTGCTGCCAGCAACAACTTGCACCGCAGGTTTTGACGTGGGCGCTGCGCCAGCCGATGGGTTGGTGAAAGCGGCTAAATCTGGAACCACATCGGACACCACAGCGATTGAAGGCTCGACCGAAGTGGTTTGAGCCAATTCAGGCGTAGGAAGGTCGGAGTTTTCTATCGTCATGGCGTGGTTTCATTCGATACAGAATTCAAAGCAGAATTCGATACAGGCAGAGCCTCATTGGCAAGGGCTTCGGCAGCCGAAGGTTCAAAAGTGACTAGAGCAACTGATTCAATTGGCTGCGCGTCGTCGGAATCGATGGCGAGAGTTGCCTGGAAGCCGCCCCCGGCAGAGGCCAAGGCCTGGAATGCTTCAGCTGGGTTGCTTGGGCTGTCCAACAGGGGCAACTGGTCAAGCGAATCCAGCCCCAAGTCGTCCAAAAACTGCCGGGTGGTCGCAAAAAGCGCTGGGCGGCCGGCTGTTTCACGGTGCCCAATGGATTCAACCCAGCCGCGATCTTCCAGCTGTTTGATGATCATCGAATTGATGGTGACGCCCCGAATATCCTCCATATCGCCCCGTGTTGCTGGCTGGCGGTACGCAATGATGGCCAGAGTTTCAAGGGCAGCGCGTGTGTATTTGGGTGGCTTCTCCGGATTCAAACGATCCAGGTAATGCCGCAGTTCTGGCTTGCTTTGAAAGCGCCAACCAGACGCCACGCTGACAAGCTCGCAACCGCGCCGGGCCCAATCCAGCTGCAAATCAGCCAAAAGGGCTTTCAAGGTATCGACCCCGACTTCGTCATTGAACAACGTGCGCATGTCCCGCAATGGCACGGGCAATTGCGAGCAAATCAGTGCGGTTTCAAGTACGCGTTTGGCATCCACCGTATTCATACTTTGTCTTATTTTCGGAAAAACGCCTAAGGGCGCAAAATCAGACCAGCTCGTTCTTGGTTGCCACTGCAGTGGCAAAAATAATTAAAAACAGGGAAGGCCCGGAGTTCTGTGGGGCGCAAGAGAAGCGCATTCGCTGCCGACAAGTCTAGAGAACTAGCTGCCAAAACTGATCTTATTGTAACGCAGCCCCAGTTGCGTCATGGCCGTCCTGAATGTCGGCTGGAGCGGTGCAAAGAACTCAAGCGGTGATTGGGTTACCGGGTGAGCAAACGCCAGTCGGAAGGCATGCAGTGCTTGGTAATCCAAGCCCATGCCTTGGGCACCCCCGTACAGAGAGTCCCCGAGGAGCGGCAAACCAATGGATGCCATGTGAACCCTGATTTGGTGCGTTCGCCCAGTGTGCAACGTGCAGCGAACCAAGGCACCCTGCTGACTGACATCGATGGCCTCGACCGTGGTTTTGGCAGTTTTACCGGGGCTGTGGGCCAGGTCAACCACCGCCATGCGCTGCCGATTGCGTGGGTCGCGACCCATGGCTGCGTCAATATCTCGGCGTTTGGGGCCAGTCCACGGTTTGGCCACCAGTGCCAAGTATTGCCGGCTGACCGTGCGCTGAGCAATCATTTCAACCAAGGCATCCATGGTTTGACGGGTGCGCGCAACCATCATCAGACCGCTGGTGTTTTTGTCAAGACGGTGCACGATGCCGGCCCTGGGCAAGCTAGCAGCCATTGGATCCAGCGC
This sequence comes from Rhodoferax sp., assembly GCA_031386665.1. GTDB lineage: Bacteria > Pseudomonadota > Gammaproteobacteria > Burkholderiales > Burkholderiaceae_C > JANYCG01. The sequence goes on from JANNCN010000164.1 coordinate 20,052, forward strand.
GAGCAGACCGTTTAACAATGTGCCACTCCAGTTGCCAGGCGCGGGGTGAACTACCATGCCAACCGGCTTGTTGATGACCAAAAGATACTCGTCCTTGTAAACCACCTCGACTTCAAGTGCTTCTGGCTTGAATGCCTGGCTTTGGGGGGTCGGGCGTAGTTCAATCACACCCGAAGCGCCAGCTTTGACTTTGCTGGAAGGCTTGGTCACCACGGCATCGCCGATGCGGGCCGCTCCAGCCTCAATCAGTTGCTGCAGGTAACTTCTAGAAAACTCGGGCACCAAATCAACCAAAGCCAAGTCAAGGCGCTTACCGTGCATGGCCGCCGAAATTTCAAAGGCGCGGGACTCCGATTCAGCGGCCCTATCGGAGTCGTCTGGCGAAATACCTCCTGACACATCTTCAGAATCGGAAAGGGACTCAAACCCAGACTCAGCGGCGACAGGGTCGCCCGATATAATCAAACCGGATTGTTTCAAGAAGGTTACTCTCATGCTCAACGTTAAATTATCGGCCCTTTGCCACCAAGTTTCCACCCAGGTTTCCTCGCAGCTTACTTCGCTTGGCTTGGTGATGGCGGCACTGGTTTTGTCTGCCTGCGCCTCCACAGAAGTGGACAAAACAGCCAGCATGAGCCCCAACGCGTTGTACGCTGAAGCCAAAGAAGAGCTCACTGCCGGGGCATTCGACAAAGCGGCTGTTCTATTTGAAAAACTGGAAGGCCGCGCGGCCGGTACGGCCTTGGCCCAGCAGGCGCAACTTGAAAACGCCTACGCCCGCTTCAAAGGCGCTGAATCTGCCGAGGCGTTGGCCATTCTGGAAAGGTTCATGAAGCTGCACCCTGCCAGCCCCGCCATGGACTATGCCCTTTACCTGAAGGGCATCATCAATTTCAACGATGATTTGGGCCTGTTTGCCAATATCACTCGCCAGGATTTGTCAGAACGGGATCAAAAAGCGTCCAAAGAATCGTTTGACGCCTTCAAAGAATTGACCACGCGATTCCCCGACTCCCGCTATTCGCCCGATGCGCGCCAACGCATGACTTACATCATCAATTCGTTGGCCCAATACGAAGTTCACGTGGCCCGCTACTACTACAAACGCGGTGCTTATGTTGCCGCCATCAACCGGGCCCAGCTTGCTTTGACCGAATACCGCGCTGTCCCCGCACTTGAAGAGGCCATTTACATTGTCTTCAAGTCTTACGATGCACTGGGCATGCCCGAGTTGCGCGACGACGCCAAACGCGTGCTTGAAAAAACCTACCCGAAGAGCGAATACCTGGCGCGAGGCTTCAAGCCCGACTCAGGTCCCTGGTGGAAAATTTGGTAAGGCTGGCCAGAGCGTCTTCAAAATCGGTCGGTCCCGCCAGTTTTTTCATGGGAGGCAGGGCCGCCATCAAGCGCCGCCCATAGCCCATGCTGACCAAACGCCCATCGCACACAACCAAAATTCCCCGGTCGGATTCGCGCCTGATGAGTCGCCCCGCCCCTTGCTTGAGCGCCACCGCCGCCTCGGGCAAAATGTAATCGCTGAACGGGCTTCTGCCCTGTTCTTCCAGTCTGTTTGACCGCGCTTCGACCAGCGGATCATTGGGCGGCGGAAACGGCAGCTTGTCGATCACAACCAACTGCAACGCATCCCCAGGCACGTCAACCCCCTCCCAAAACGACGCCGATGCCACCAAAATGCAGCCCGGCTGTCCGTCGGTGTCGCCTTGGCGGAAGCGCTCCATCAGCTCGCGTTTGGGGCGTTGGCCCTGCACCAAAATTTCGATTTGACCAGAGTCTTTGAACTGCAATTGCAACGCATCACTGATCGCGTTCAGCGCCCGCAACGTGGTTGTGAGCACCAACGTGCGCCCACCCAAAACCGCCGCCGCGCTTGCCACCAGCTCGGCCACACCCGCGCTGTGCCCCGGGTCACCCGGTTTGGGCAGGTTGCGCGGCACGTAAACGCCAGCCTGCTCGCCGTAATCAAACGGGCTGCTGACCTTCAAAACCTCAGCATCGGTCAGCCCACAAGGCTGGGTGAACCAAGTCAAATTGGCATCATCGCCCAGGGTGGCTGAGGTGAACACCCAGGATCGCAAGCTCTGGTCGGGCGTGGTTGAAGATTCAGCCGCGCCTTGCTTCAACAGCTTGGTTTTCACGGTGTCTGCAATGTCCAGCGGGGACTCCACCAGCCGCATTTGGGCGCCGACATCCAGCCACCTGACCGTCCCCGAGGCTGCGGGCAACTGAAACAAAGTCAACTTGGCAATAATTTCTTTGACGCGGTCATTGAGCCGAACGAAATCAGGCGCAATTTCGCTGACGGTATCAAGCGCGGTTTGGGCTTTGCTGAAGGCGTCCATCAAGAATCCAATCGCCTCAGCCCAAGCCGCCTCCTGCAGGCCTTCGGGGGCTGCAGTGGTCCAGCGCAATTTGCTGCCCGCATGGGTCCGCCCGGCCGTCAGGCGCAGGTCGCGTGCCGTCAATTCAACTTCACCCGCAATTTCTTGCCAATCCACCAGACCCCTCGCGTGCGTCAAACCAGCCGCCAAAATGTCACGGGCGCATTCAAGCAGTTGCCCAGTCGACAGGATTTGGCCCAAAAACTGCACGCCAATCTCATTGAGCTGGTGCGCCTCGTCAAAAATAACCGTGTTTACCGTGGGCAGCAACTCCGCCATGCCAGACTCCCGAACCGCCATGTCTGCAAAAAACAGATGGTGGTTGATGACCACCACATCAGCGCCCAATGCGTCGCGGCGAGCCAAATTGACGTGGCAGGCGCGAAACTTGGGGCATTGCGACCCTAGGCAGTTTTCACGCGTTGAAGTGATGAACGGAATCAAGGGCGAACGCTCGTCCAGGCCCGCCATTTCGGCCAGGTCGCCCGACTTGGTGGATTGAGCCCATTTTTCGACCACACCCAGCGTTCGGGCTTGAAATCGGTCTGAAACAGCGGCTTCTTGTCGTGCCGTCTCAAGCCGTTGCAGGCAAAGGTAGCTGGAGCGCCCCTTGAGCAAGGCCGTGCGCACGGGCAACCCCAAGGCGCTGACAAGCAAAGGCAAGTCGCGCCCAAACAACTGGTCTTGCAGCGTTTTGGTCGCCGTTGACACCAGCACGCGAGCGCCACTGAGCAGGGCAGGAATCAGGTACGAATACGTTTTGCCAACACCCGTGCCGGCTTCCACCACCAACGCTCCGCCTTGCTCAATCGTTTTGGCAATAGCGGCGGCCATGTCAGTTTGGCCCTGGCGCGGGCGAAACTCGTGAATCAGGTTTTTCAAGCGCCCGTCTGGCGCAAAGGCCTCGCGGACTTCGTCTTGCAGGCTCATGGTTCAAGCAGGCTCGTTGGGCGTCAATTCGCGCTCTATGCGGGCTAGTTCATCGCGCATCAGGAGGCGGCGCTTTTTGAGACGGCGCATCATCAACTCGTCCAGCGGATTTTCCTCGCTGGTACGGTCGATCATCGCGTCAAGGTCTGCGTGCGCCATGCGTAGCTCAATGAAGCGGCGGCTTTGCGAATGTAAGTTGGAATCCAAGAAATTTCCGGGGCAATGACACCCGAAACGAGCGGGCTGGTTAGACTGGGGACTTGGGGTTGATAATACGTCGTCCCCTGCGACATTCAAGGTCACCGGGTCCGATTCACTTCAATTATTGCTGTTCCAACAGTTCAATATGCTCCAAGGCTACAGACTCACAGCATCCACCGGCATCCACAAAGGTGACCGCGAGTACCAGCAAGACCAAGTGGCACTGCTGAACCACCCTCGGGTAAACGGCTGCATTTTGGCGATTGTGGCCGACGGCATGGGTGGGCGTAGCGGCGGGCGCAAAGCCTCTGACCAAGTGATGATGACCACCCGCCAACTGTTTGAGCGCTATTCTCCCGACACTGACGACGCCGCCGCCATGCTGATGCAGCTGGTTAAAGAGGCGCACATTGTGATCAAGCTGACGGCTGTGTCGTCTGAAGAAGAACCCCACAGCACAGTTGCCGCCTTTTTGATCAACCCAGGTGGCGACTGCCACTGGGCGCACGCTGGCGACTCGCGCATTTACCACTTTCATGGCGCCAAGTTTGTCAAACGCACGATGGATCACTCTTATGTGCAAACACTGGTCAATCGGGGGGAAATTACCGAAGAACAGGCCAATGTTCACCCGCAGTCGAACATTTTGATGGGCTGTTTGGGCACTGAGTCCGACCCGCCAGTGAACATTCACTTCATTCCAAAATTGCGCGCGGGCGATGTGATGATGGCCTGCAGCGATGGGGTGTGGCACTACTTCAACACCACTGAAATCGGGTCTGTGCTGTCCACGCTCACGGCACGTGAAGCGACTGAATTTTTGATCGAAAAAGCGCGTTCCCGTGGCCAAGGCGGCGGCGACAACCTGTCGCTGGTGATTGTGAAGCTGGAGCCCTTGGGAAGTTAAGTTCGAAACCAATTCAATTTGCTATCATAAAAATAGCGAGCTATTGAATAAATTCGAGAGCTAGAGGCCTATTTTGTTACAAAATTGGCCTCTGAAGCGACTTTTTACAAAAAAAGAACCTCCAGGTTCTTTTTTTGTAAAACAGGGTCAAAATCGTTTGCACCGTGACAACGCGCACTGCGATTATTTCGGTCACGTCCATCATTGCGACCCAACCCTTGGCGAAGTGCCGCTGGGCGCACTGCCTGGCAGCGCTCGGCGTTGCGCCGCCTTTTCATCAAACACCCGCTGGCGCTCTTGCTGCTCTGCCTGCGCATTCGCAAGCTGCGCGGCTTGTGTCTGCGCCGACACCGCAGAGGCTTTGCCATCCGCACGCAGCAGTTGGTCTGCGGCTTTTCGCTTCGCTTCGGCCGAATTCAAAACCAGGTCCTGCCGACGCAAATCCGCCAAAATGTCGCGTCTTGCGTGCCGAACGCGGCTCAAACAGTCGTTGACGGCGAAGGTCTGGTAGCACTGAGCCTCTTTAGCGGCAAATTGGATTTGGGTCATTTCGCGCTCGGCCTGAATGCGCCCGCGTTCGGCAAGCTGCAAGGCGTCCGCTGCGTCGGCGGAGTTAGGGGCGTTTGGCGCAATTGCAGCGGCTGTGGGGATCAAGGCGGCGGTCAGCGCATAGGCAGCCGCAGCGCAAGTGGCCAGACCTCTTTTCCAACTCAATGCCGAGGGGGTTGTCATGTCAGTCGGGTGTCCACCGTGCGCCGCTCCAAATCCAAAAACTCGCGCGACTGCATCTCATGCAGGCGCGACGCAGTGCGCGGAAATTCATGCGCCAAAGGCCCTTCGGTGTATAGCGCTTCGGGGGCTACCTCGGCAGACAAAATCAGTTTGACGCGCCGGTCATACAACACATCCACCAGCCAGGTGAAGCGCCGCGCCTCTGACGCCATGCGCACGGGCATGTGCGGCACATCGCTTAGCAGCACAGTGTGAAATTGCGTGGCAATTTCAAGGTAATCGTTTTGCGAGCGCGGGCCACCGCAAAGCGTCTTGAAATCAAACCAGACCACGCCACCTGCCTTGCGCCGTGCATGGATCTCACGCGCCTCAATGTGCAGGGTTGGGTCTTCGTCTCGGGTTTCGGCCAGCTTGTTGAAGGCATCGCGCATGGCCGCATCGGCCACCGAGCCCAAGGGGACGTGGTACAGCTTGACCTGCTCCATCGTGCGGCGGCGGTAATCCGTGCCGTTGTCGACATTCACCACTTCAAGCTGGTCATTCAGCAACGCAATGGCGGGCAAAATGCGGTCGCGGTGCATACCGCCTGGGTACAAATCATCGGGTTTGAAATTTGACGTGGTCACCATTCCCACGCCATTGCTGAAGAGCGCCGCCAACAATCTATGCAAAATCATTGCATCCGTGATGTCGGCCACGTGAAATTCGTCAAAACAAATCAGACGGTATTTTTTGGCCATCTGCTTGGCCAGTACGTCCAAGGGGTCTACCGTGCCTTGCAAATTGCTCAGTTCCCGGTGAACTTCACGCATGAATTCATGAAAATGCAGCCGTGTCTTGCGGGTCAAGGGCACGGCGCTGTAAAAGCAGTCCATCAAAAAACTCTTGCCGCGCCCTACCCCGCCATACAGGTAAACCCCGCGTGGAATCTCGGGCCGGTTGATGAGTTTTTTCAGCGCATTCGAGCGAGAGGCTTTGAAAGCAGTCCATTCGGTGGCGCAACGCTCCAGTGCATCCACCGCCCGCAATTGCGCAGGGTCAGCAACAAAGCCGCGCGCCGCTAGCTCTGCCTCATAAACGGCTTTGACGCTCAAGGCTAAAAATTCAGTGTGCGTTTGTCAACAGCCAAGGCCGCTTCCTTGGTCGATTCGCTCAAGGACGGGTGCGCGTGGCAAATGCGCGCAATGTCTTCGCTGCTGGCGCGAAACTCCATCGCCATCACGCATTCGGCAATCAGCTCGCTGGCTTGCGGGCCGACGATGTGAACGCCCAAAATCTCATCCGTTGCAGCATCGGCCAGCATTTTGACCATGCCCGTGGTGTCGCCCAATGCGCGCGCCCGGCCATTTGCCAAAAACGGAAAGCTGCCTGCCTTGTACGCGCGGCCAGCGGCTTTAATTTGCTGCTCAGTCTGGCCAACCCAGGCGATTTCAGGTGACGTGTAGATCACCCATGGCACGGTGTTGAAGTTAACGTGCGGATGCTGCCCTGCTATGCGCTCGGCAACGGCCACGCCTTCTTCCTCTGCTTTGTGTGCCAGCATCGGACCACGCACCACGTCGCCCACGGCCCAGACATTGGGCAAGTTGGTTTTGCAGTCATCGTCCACGGTGATGGCACCGCGTTCGTCCAGCTTCAAACCGACCGCCTCGCCGTTCAGGCCGATGGTGTTGGCCGTGCGGCCGATAGAGATGATGAGCTTGTCGACTGCTAACGTCTGCGCCTCACCCTTGGCGTTGGTGTAGGCAATTGACACGCCCTTTTTGTCAGACTTGATCTCGCCCACTTTCACACCCAGTTCAATCTTCAGGCCTTGCTTGTCAAACGCCTTTTTGGCTTCCTTGGCGATTTGCTCATCCACCGCACCCAGAAAGGTCGGCAACCCCTCCAGCACGGTCACCTCAGCCCCCAAACGCCGCCAAACCGAGCCCATTTCCAGACCGATGACGCCCGCGCCAATGAGGCCCAGCTTTTTTGGCACCGCGCCTATGTTCAACGCGCCGTCGTTCGACAAAATGTTCACCTCGTCAAACGGCGTACCTGGCAAGGCGCGCGCGTTCGAGCCGGTAGCGATAATGATTTGTTTGCCCGAAATTGTCTCTTCAGCCGCACCGGAGACCTTCAAATCGTACAAACCGTCTTTGGCCGCCGCAAACGAGCCGCGCCCGTGAAAGAAAGTGATCTTGTTCTTTTTGAGCAAATACAAAATGCCATCGTTGTTTTGCTTAACGACCGTGTCTTTGCGCCCCAGCATTTTTGCAACGTCAATGGTCAGGTCTTTCAACCCAATACCATGGTCTGCAAAATGATGTCCCGCCTGCTCAAAATGCTCTGAACTTTGCAGCAGAGCCTTGGACGGAATGCAACCCACGTTGGTGCAGGTGCCACCCGGAGCAGGCCCGCCCTTGGCGTTTTTCCACTCGTCGATGCAGGCCACGCTAAAGCCCAGTTGCGCCGCGCGGATGGCAGCGATGTAACCACCGGGGCCAGCGCCGATGACGATGACGTCGAATTGTTTTGACATGATTCAACCTCAAATATCAAATAACAACCGCGCCGGATCTTCCAGCGCTTCTTTCATTGCCACCAGACCCAACACCGCTTCGCGGCCATCAATGATGCGATGGTCGTAACTCAGGGCGAAGTAGTTCATGGGGCGCGCAACCACCAAGCCGTTCTCCACCATGGCGCGGTCTTTGGTGGCGTGCACGCCCAAAATTGCACTTTGGGGCGGGTTGATGATGGGGGTGGACATCATTGAACCAAAGGTTCCGCCATTGCTGATGGAGAACGTCCCGCCAGTCATGTCTTCAATGCCCAGCTTGCCGTCTTTGGCTTTTTGGCCAAATTCAGCAATCTTTTTCTCGATGTCGGCAAAGCTCATCTGGTCGGCGTTGCGCAAAATGGGCACCACCAAGCCACGCGGCGAACCCACGGCAATGCCAATGTCGAAGAACCCATGGTAGACCACGTCGTTGCCATCGACCGACGCGTTGAGTACGGGGAATTTTTTGAGTGCATGTACTGCGGCTTTGACAAAAAAGCTCATAAAACCCAGCTTTACACCGTGCTCTTTTTCAAACTTCTCCTGGAAGCGTTTGCGCATGTCCATCACCGGGGCCATGTTGACTTCGTTGAAGGTCGTCAAAATCGCGTTGGTGGACTGCGACTGTAGCAAGCGCTCGGCAATGCGGGCGCGCAGGCGGCTCATGGGGACGCGCTGCTGGGGGCGGTCGCCCAAGTTGGGTTTTGCTGCCGCCACTTGAGGCAAGGACGTGAGCGAAACTCCGGTTGGGATGGCCCCAGAAGTCACAGAAGCTGGCACCACTTTGGCCGGTGAACCTTCAGCTGCTGCTACCGAAACTCCAGCCGCCGCAGCGCTCAGCACGTCACCCTTGGTAACGCGGCCGTCTTTGCCAGTGCCTGCCACTGAGCCTGCAGCCAGATTGTTGTCAGCCATCAGCTTGGACGCGGCTGGCATGGCGACACCGGCCATGGAGCCGCCAAACGATGGTGCCACCTGGGCAACGGCCTGCGCGGGTGCCGCAACTGGCGCCGCAGCCACTGACGCAGACGGTGCAGCCACTGTCGCGCCCGCTTTGCCTTCGGTGTCAATGCGCGCAATCAACTGCTCTGCCAGCACTGTGGTGCCGTCGCCCATGATGATCTCTGTCAGCACGCCGGCTGAGGGTGCAGGCACTTCCAACACGACCTTGTCGGTTTCAACTTCGATCAATATTTCGTCAATGGCGATTTGATCTCCCACCTTTTTCTTCCATTGCAACAAGGTGGCTTCCGCCACAGATTCAGACAGTTGCGGAACTTTCACTTCGACGATAGCCATTTCACTTACTCCAATTTTTATATCAATGGGGTGCCACTGCAACAACCCCGAAACACAGCTAAACCAAGCCCGAGCCCAACTCCATGGATGCCGTGGAACCGGCTTTGCCGGGCCACTGGTATCGCCCCCTGCAAGGGGGGTGGCGAAGCGCCAGCGCAGCCTGGGGGTGATCCATTACTTTGTAAGCACAAAGCCCTTGAGCTTGCCAAACGCGCCGTCAACCAGCGCCTTTTGTTGCTCTTGGTGCAGGTGCGAATAACCGACTGCCGGTGACGCTGATGCGGCGCGGCCCGAATAACCCAGGCGCTGGCCTTCCACCATGTTTTCGTGGATGTAATGCTGCACAAAAAACCAGGCACCCTGGTTTTGCGGTTCGTCCTGGCACCACACCACGTCGGTTACGTTAGGGTATTTTTTGAGTTCTGTGGCAAAGGCTTTGTGCGGGAACGGGTACAGCTGCTCTACGCGCAGGAGCACCACATCGTCGTCACCTTTTTCTTCGCGACGGCGCACCAAGTCGTAGTACACCTTGCCTGAGCAGGCCACGACGCGCTTGACCTTGTCCGCCTTCTTGATGACCTCTTCCTTGTTTTCAGGAATAACGGTTTGAAAGCTGCCCTTGGTGAATTCGCTCATCGGCGCAGCGGCGTCTTTGGCCCGCAGCAGCGACTTGGGCGTCATGATGACCAGAGGCTTGCGCAAGTTGCGCACCATCTGGCGGCGCAGCACGTGGAAAATCTGACTGGCCGTGGTGGGTTGCACAATCTGCATATTGGTGTCTGCCGCCAACTGCATGAAGCGCTCCAGTCTGGCTGAACTGTGCTCTGGCCCCTGGCCTTCGTAGCCATGCGGCAACATCAAGGTGATGCCGTTCACGCGGCCCCACTTCACCTCACCCGAGGCAATGAACTGGTCAATCACGACCTGCGCACCGTTGGCAAAGTCGCCAAACTGCGCCTCCCATATCACGAAGGTATTGGGGTCGTTGGACGCGTAGCCGTACTCAAACGCCAACACCGCTTCTTCTGACAAAATCGAGTCAATGACAACAAACGGCGCTTGATTCGGCGCCACGTTTTGCAGTGGCGTGTAAGTGCCTTCGTCAAATTTTTCGCGATTTTGATCGTGAATAACTGAATGGCGGTGTGTGAAGGTGCCACGTCCGCAGTCTTCACCGCTCAGGCGCACTGGATAGCCGCTGGCCACCAGCGATGCAAATGCCATGTGCTCGCCCATGCCCCAGTCCACTGGAATTTCACCACGGCCCATCGCGGCTCGGTCGGCGTACACCTTCTTCACCAGGTTGTGCGGGGTCACGCTGTCCGGAATGGTGCTGATTTTTTCCGCCAGACGCTTCCATTCAGCTGTGGGTATGGCGGTGTCGCCAGCGTCAGTCCACTTTTTGCTCAAGTAAGGCGTCCAGTCCACGGCGTACTTGTTTTTAAAGTTGGTAATGACCGGGTCGAACGTGTTTTTGCCTGCGTCCAGCGCAGCGCGCGTGGCCTTGACCATGTCATCGCCCAAAGTCGCGCCCATGCCCTGGGCAGACAGCTTGTCGGCATACAAACGGCGCGTGCCCGGGTGGGTCGCGATTTTTTTATACATCAAGGGCTGGGTCAATGCAGGCGTGTCTTGTTCGTTGTGGCCGAGTTTGCGAAAACAAATGATGTCAACCACCACGTCTTTGTGGAATTCCATGCGGTAGTCCAGCGCTAACTGAGTCGCCAGCACCACGGCTTCGGGGTCGTCGCCATTGACGTGCAACACCGGCGCTTCAATCATCTTGACCACGTCGGTGCAGTACAAGGTAGAGCGGCTGTCACGCGGGTCACTGGTGGTAAAGCCAATCTGGTTGTTGATCACCAAATGCACGGTGCCGCCCGTGAAGTAGCCCCGGGTTTCGGCCAGCGCCAGGGTTTCCATCACCACGCCCTGACCCGCAAAAGCCGCGTCGCCATGCACCAATACGGGCAGCACTTGCAGCCCTTTGGGGTCACCGCGACGGTCCATGCGGGCTCGCACCGAGCCTTCAACCACGGGATTGACGATCTCTAAGTGCGAGGGGTTGAACGCCAGCGTCAAGTGCACCGGCCCGCCGGGGGTGGACACGTCGGAGCTGAAGCCCTGGTGGTACTTCACGTCGCCGCTGGGCAGGTCTTCAGGGGCGGTGTGATCAAATTCAGCAAACAGGTCGGCAGGTACTTTGCCCAGCGAATTGACCAGCACGTTCAAACGGCCGCGGTGCGCCATGCCGATGACGATTTCTTGCAAACCAACTGACCCACCGCGCTGGATGAGTTCGTCCATGGACGCGATGAAGCTCTCGCCGCCTTCGAGCGAAAAGCGCTTTTGACCGACGTATTTAGTGTGCAAAAAGCGCTCTAGGCCTTCAGCGGCAGTGAGCCTGTCCAAAATATGGCGCTTTTTGTCAGCCGTGAATTGCGGCTTGCTGCGAATGGCCTCCAATTTTTGCTGCCACCAGCGCTTTTGGCCCTGGTCGGTCATGTACATGTACTCGGCCCCGATGGAGCCGCAATACGTTTCGCGAAGCGCATTGAGCAGCTCGCGCAAAGGCATGGTCTCTTTTCCAAAAAACGTGTTGCTGGTGTTGAACACAGTTTCTTGGTCAGCGTCGTTGAAGCCGTAAAACGACGGCTCCAATTCGGGGATTTTCTCGCGCTCGGCGCGTTTCAGCGGGTCCAGGTCGGCCCAGCGGGCGCCGACATTGCGGTAAGCGGCAATCAGTTGCTGAACGGCGGTGCGTTTACGCCCCATTTCAGAATCAGCTCCGGTGGCCATGACGACGACGGTGCCGCCCAGCTTGGCGCGCTCGGCAAAGGCGTTGATAACCGGCAGATGCGGCACGTCTTTGGTGTTGCTGCCATCGACCGCGGGCACGTACTGGAGCGCGTCGAAGTAATCGCGCCACGAATCGGGCACGCTGCCGGGGTTGGCCAGGTAGTTTTCATACATCTCTTCGACATAGGGCGCATTGCCGCCGAAGAGGTAGGTGGTGCTTTGGTAGGCACCGTAGACTGCACCCGTGCTGGACGAAGCTGGGTTAGGGGGGACTTGACTCATATTCCGCTGACCTCCATTTCCCTGTGGGAAATTTAGTTGGTTAGAAAACCTTCCGCGACACGGCTGAACCGATTGGCGGATGCGACAACTGCCTGGGAAGGGCCTGAAAACACATCGAAAACAGACAGAATTGTGCCACCTTTTGGACGACGTTTGACTGACGTTTGCATGACGTGGGGCTGACGGCAGCCTCCACGCGCCCTTTGATCAAGCCAGGAACTTCAGCAAATCCCGGGTCAATTGGCTTTTTTCGGTCGCGAAAAGTCCATGAGCAGCGCCTTCATATTCAATCAAGGTAGACCCGCCAATGGCTTTGGCAGCGGCCCGCGCCGATGCGCCAATGGGCACCGTTTTGTCGGCCGTGCCATGAATGATCAGCGTTGGCACTTCAAATGCAGGCAAGTCTGGCCTGAAATCAGTGGTGGCAAACGACTTGGCGCATTCCAGGGTGGCATGCAGACTGGCCAACATGGCTTGGCTTCTGGCCCAATCAATCAACTCATCGCTCACCGGCTGCGAAGCGGGGCCTGCTCCAAAGAAATCTTTGAAGAACGAGGCAAAAAACTTCGCCCGGTCGGCCTTCATTCCCTGGGTCATTGTGTCGAAAACTGCTTTGGCGGTGCCATTTGGGTTGTCTTTGGTTTTGAGCATGTAGGGCACCACTGACGAGATCAGCACAGCTTGTTTGACGGATTTTCCAGCTTGACGCGACATATAGCGTGCCACCTCGCCGCCACCCATGGAAAAGCCGACCAGTGTGACGTCTTTGGCCCCAGTTTGCTCAATCACGGCGGCCAAGTCGTCTGCCAGCGTGTCGTAGTCGTAGCCGCTCCAGGGCTGGGACGAGCGGCCAAAACCGCGCCGGTCATACGCAATGGTGCGGTAACCCGCACTTGCCAGTGCCATGGCCTGGTCGTCCCAACTGTCGGATGACAAGGGCCAACCCGACATCAAGATGACTGGGCGACCGGCACCCCAGTCTTTGACATAAAGCTTGGTTTGGTCTTTGGTGGTGAGGTAGTGCATGGTCAAGTCCAATTCTGAGAAGTTGAAAGGATTGCCATCGTCGAGCTGGAGCCGCCAAAGGTCTATCGGTCAATCGTCAATGTGCCTGTGGGCATCCTCCTACGAGTCTGGCTCGTAGGACGGGTCTGACACACGCTCCAAGCCAATGCTGTCTTGCCACCACCTTGTGTCTGACAGCCAGGGAATGCCACTGGCGGGAAACTTGGCACAGCCGTATGTGACGGTCGCATTGGCAGGTTTGCAGGCGCCATCAAAGCACTTGGAATCACCTGCCATTGCCAACAAACGCAGACTTTTAAAGAACATCATATATGGCACACGAAAAACCTCTCATGACCGGCCTTTTTCCAGATCGGGAAAGCGCTGAATTGGGTTACGACACACTGTCAACTCGCGGGTACTCCAGTGACGACATCATCGTCGTCATGTCGGACGAAACCAAAAAGCGGCACTTTGCTGCTGCAGGAACTGAGACAGAGTTGGGCAACAAAGCCGCAGAAGGGGCGGGCGTTGGCGGCGCAATCGGCGGTACGGTGGGGGCTATTGCGGCGGCAGTTGCCGCTGTGGGCACCACCATCGCCGTGCCAGGCCTTGGCCTGGTGTTGGCAGGCCCGATTGCTGCGGCCATTGCCGGCGCAGGCGCGGGCGCCGCCACAGGCGGCATTGTCGGCGCATTGGTCGGCTGGAACATGCCAGAAGAGCGCGTGAAAGAGTACGACGAGGGCATACGCAACGGAGGAATTCTGATGGGTGTTCGACCGCGCAATGACGACGACGCGAACCATCTGAGCACCGCCTGGAAAGCCAATCGCGCGCAAAACGTTTACAGCTAGGCGGTTTGCGGCCGTCCGCGAATCGACGCGCGAATTCAAGTACCCTGCTTGAATTTCCAAGCCGCAGATGGCCCAGTCTGCGGCTTTCTTTATGGCCGCTTGGCGTTTGTGCGACGCAGCGGCTTCGCGCCTCTAGCGCGGCGGCGGTCAGGCGCTGAACAATTGGTGGTCAGCAAAAGATTTCTTTAAAAACGCCTATTCTTACCACAATTGTGGTAAGTTTGATGATTTTGGCTTCAAAATTTCAAAATATGAATCAAATAGACCTCTAGCTCTCAGATAATATACATAGTTTGCTATATATATTATAGCAATTGAGCGAAACTCTAAGACGACGTCGAAACTCAAGCGCCAAGCTACTTGATGAGTTCCAGCACCGCTTTGAAATCCGGATGCTCTGCCGTACGAAGCCATTCAAATGCCACCATCTCGGTGGTCACCAGTTCAGCCCCGGCGCCAGCCAGGCGGTCAAAAGCGGCATCGCGGTTGCGTTCGCTGCGGGAGCTGCAGGCGTCTGTCACCACCCACACGTCAAACTCGTCTTCCAGCAGGTCGAGCGCGGTTTGCATGAGGCAAACATGGGCTTCGCAGCCCGCCATGACGATCATGTTGCGTTCGGGTGCGGCAGGTTTTTGCAGGTGTTTGGGCAGGCTGCGGGCGTTGCCAGCGGGCGCTTTGGCAGGCGGGCGCAGCCATTCGCCCAAGCCTTCTTCGACCGCACTGAAATGCATTTTGCTCAAAGTTTGGCCGCACAGGGCGCGAATTTCAGCCGCGTTGGCACCTAAACCGGACGGGTTTTCTTCGGTGCCCCATACGGGCACGTTCAGCAATTGGGCGATTTTGCCCAAGCGAATGGCGTTGGCCAAGACAGCCTGATGGTCAAAAATAAAAGGCATCAGTTTGACTTGGTAGTCGACCAAGACCAATTGGGATTCAGCGGCATCTAGCAGCATGGCGGGCTTTCTTGAACATGGTTTGTGGGAGTGTAGTTTCCATTTGATCGAAGTCGCCTTGGGGCAATGGTTTACATCATCCATTTGCGTGCTTTGCCAAGTCTGATATCCATTGGAAAATAGACGCATGCCTCTCCCTTTGCACTTGAGCTGAATTCAAACTCCATGACACCCGAGTTAAAACCAGACACCAAATTGACTGCTCCTTGGTGTGAATTGGGCGTCAGCTGTCAGTTTTTACCTGAAACACGGCTTTGAACCCACCGAAATTGAACGTGGCGATCAGCACTTTCGAGTGGCGATTGACCCTGAGCAGGGTAATTTCAACTCGGTTCGCAGCAAGTGACCATGATGCCAAAATTACCCTCAGCTACCGAAAGTTACAACAACCATGATCGCCCTCTTCTCCCCCCAACACGCCCTGCATGCCCCCGCCTACGAGTTTTTTCGGGGTGAGCGGGTGGTTTGTTTTGAATCGCCCGCCAGATCGGACTTCGTGCAGGCGGAACTGATCGCCCGTGGGCATGACGTACGGGCACCGCATTGCGACAGTTCTCTGGTGATGGCGCAAATTCACACACCGCGCTACTTGGCGTTTTTACAAACCGCCTGGGCGCAGTGGGTGGCGCTGGATGCGGCCAATGCCGATGTCCAGCCGTTCCCGTCGGTCTGGCCCGTGCGCACCTTGCGTGACGACCGCGAGCCGGTCAACTTCACTGGGCGGTTAGGTCTGTATTCGATGGACAACGGCTCACCCATGGTAGCGGGCACCTGGGCTGCCGCCAAAGCAGGGGCGGACGCGGCGGTGAGTGCGGCAGACCTGATCATGCACGGAGAGCGGGGCGTTTTTTGCGCAACCCGCCCGCCCGGCCACCATGCGGGTGCCGACTTCATGGGTGGCTATTGTTTTTTGAACAATGCCGCCATTGCAGCGCAAGCCTTGCGCCATCAAGGCGCAGCGAAGGTCGCTATCTTGGATGCGGACTACCACCACGGCAACGGCACTCAAAGCATTTTTGAGAAACGGGCCGACGTGCTGTTTGTGAGCATTCATGGCGACCCGCGCACCGAGTATCCGTTTTATTTGGGGCATGCAGATGAGTCGGGTTCGGGTGCGGGCCTGGGTTTTAACCTGAACTTGCCGCTGGCCGCAGGCAGCAGCGCCGACACCTGGTTTGCAGCTTTGAACATCGCCTGCGCCCGCATCGTCCAGCACGCACCCGACGCACTGGTGGTGTCGCTCGGGCTGGACACGTTTGCGGGCGACCCGATCAGCAAATTTGCCCTGTTGTCGGCTGATTTCACCCGCTTGGGGCAGCGCTTGGCACATTTGAGGTTGCCCACAATTTTTGTACTGGAAGGCGGTTATGCCGCCCAAGAGCTAGGGATGAATGCGGTGAATGTGTTGGATGGGTTTTCGGGTGGGTAGCCTCATTTAGGGTTACCGTTTATTGTCCGTGGCGGGATCAGGCCGACGGCGCACTCACCTCCGCGGCTGTCCTCCGCCCTGCGGGCTCCCCCTTGATGCCGCTGCGCTGAGTGCGCCATCGACCTGATCCGGTTAGCTGAGACTCCGTTGTTCTGGGCTTCGAATCCCCGAAAACCAACCCCGCAAGCTGACCGCCGATGACGCTGTGGCGAATAGCGCAGCGAAATCAAGGAGGAGCCGAAGGCGGGGGACATTCGCGGAGCTATTTGCTACGGCGCCGTCGGCTCGCCCAAGCCGGTCAACGCCCCTTGCAAAACGACCAGGCGACCCGACGAAAACAGAGTCTCTTACCCCCTACCAAGCCGCCTCCAACAATTCAAGCAACTGCGAAACCTCAGTAATCGGCCTGGGGTTGGTGCGAACCCACAGGTTGTCTTTCGCACCGTCAGCGATTTTGGCAAATTGATCCCGGCTGACCTTGAGTGCAGACAGGCGGGAAGGCAAGCCCAATGCTGCGATCAGGTCCGCCACGCCCTGGGCTGCATCACCATCTGCACGCCCCATGGCGCGGGCAATGCGCGTTTGCTGCGCGCGGGTGGCCTCCAGGTTGTAGCGCATCACCTGGGGCAACATCACGCACGAAGTGTGGCCATGGCTCATGCCGGTGACGGCACCCAGCGAATGCCCCAAACCGTGGCTTGCGCCATAAGGCACTCGCAAAATACCCAGGCCCGCCAACCACGCGCCTTGCAGGCAGGCCAGGCGAGCGTTCAGGTCAGACGGGTCGGCTTTGACACGCGGCATGGCCTCACACAGCAGCGTCAACGCATGCAATGCGGCGCCTTCAACCAAGGGCGATGGGGCGATGGAACAAATGCCTTCCACCGCATGGTCAACCGCGCGAATGCCGGTGGAATGCCACAGCCATTCGGGCGTAGGCAGGGTCGCCTGGGCATCCAAAATGACCGCGGCAGGGCCGATTTCGCGGCCCATGTAACCGTCTTTGACCTGGCGCACCGGGTCCACACATCCGCCAAAGTTGGAGAATTCAGCCGCACTCAAAGTGGTTGACACAGCAATTTGACGGTAGGGCAAGGGTTTGATGGTGGGCGCATGACGGCTACCGTCGGGATTCACGCGCAGGTGGTAGTCAGACAACTGCTCGGGTTGTGTCAAGCCATGCGCCACCGCAATCAGCATGACCTTGACGGTGTCAATCACCGTGCCACCACCAATGGACACAATCAGGTCGGGGTGGGTGGCGCGGGCCGCATCGGCACAGGCCAGCACGCTGTCGCGCGGGGTGTGTTCGCGGCATTCGTCAAAGGTGCCCACGCAGCGTGCGCCCAAGGCTGTTCTGATTTTGCTTACCACGTCAGTTTGCCGGTTCAGCGTGCGCCCGGTCACGATAAACAGCCGCTTGGCGCCACGCCGATCCGCTTCTTCCTGCACGGCAATGGCAGCGGGTTTGCCCCATATCACGCGGTCTTGCGCCAAAAATTCATGGAGTCCGGGGTTCATGCTGTGTCCGATCTTAAAAATTGAAATACCGCAAATGAATCTTGATTATTTTCGATTTTGAAAGAGTTCGCGCGCGTATGCTTGCAGCCATGAACCCACCCAATTCGTCCCAAGGCCTGACGCGAACCTTCACCGCGTTTTTTGAATCTGAACGGGCTGGTGCCCTGCTGCTTGCGGCTTGTGTGGCAATCGCCTTGGCCTTGGCCAATTCGCCGCTAGGCCCCGGCTATTTGGCGTTTTGGAAAACCCCGCTGGCAGGCTTGAGCCTGGCGCATTGGGTGAATGACGCGCTGATGGCGGTGTTCTTTTTGTTGATTGGCCTGGAGCTTGAACGCGAACTGTACAGCGGCGAATTGTCCAGTTTGCAAAACGCCATGCTGCCGCTGGTGGCGGCTTTGGGCGGCATGTTGCTGCCAGCGGGCATTCATATGGCGCTGAACTTTGGCACCCCCACGCAAGCTGGTTTTGGCATTCCGATGGCGACGGACATTGCATTTGCCTTGGGAATTTTGGCATTGCTGGGGCCACGTGCGCCTGCTGCATTGAAGGTTTTTGTGGTGGCCTTGGCTGTGATCGACGACCTGGGTGCCATTGTCACCATCGCTGTTTTTTACACGCCGCAATTGTCCTGGGGCTATTTGGGTGCCGCGTTTGCGGTGTGGGCGGTTTTGGCCACTTTAAACTGGCACTGGCGGGTTATGCACCTAGCCCCCTATTTGTTAGGCGGCGCGATCCTGTGGTTTTTCACGCTGAAGTCGGGCGTGCACGCCACGCTGGCGGGTGTGGCGCTGGCGTTTGCGATTCCGTTTTCAGCCCTGGCCGATGACGCCAAGTCGCCCTCGCACAGGCTTGAGCATTTTTTGCACAAACCCGTGGCATTCTTAATTTTGCCGCTGTTTGCGCTGGCCAATTCAGGCGTTGTTGTGTCGAGCGAGGGCTTGCAAAACCTGCTCGGCCCCAACGCATTGGGCATTGCTGCGGGTTTGGCTTTGGGCAAACCCCTTGGCATCACCCTGTTTTGCGCACTGGCCGTGGCCGTTGGGCTGTGCCGCTTGCCGGCTGACCTGACTTGGCGGCATGTGTTTGGCGCGGGCTTGCTGGGCGGCATTGGCTTCACCATGTCGATCTTCATTGCGCAAATTGCCTTTAACGGCAACCCGGCGGTCATCAGCAACTCCAAAATGGCGATTTTGCTGGCCTCAATCCTGGCTGGGGCAGCGGGCTTTACCTGGCTTAGGCTGTTACCGCAGGTGGCTCCCAAGTGTCCAACTTGAAAGTCTGCGCCCTGCAAGCCAACTGGTGCGATGATGCCGGTCATGACACACACCACCCGCTTCAAGTCCGTCAGCCTGATTGGCGCGCCCACTGACATTGGCGCAGGCACACGCGGCGCAAGCATGGGGCCAGAGGCGCTGCGTGTTGCCGGCATTGTTGAAGCAATTGAACGCTTTGGCTTGCAGGTGCGCGACTGCGGCAATTTGCAGGGGCCTGCCAACCCGTGGCTGCCCGCGGTGGATGGCTTTCGCCACCTGGCTGAGGTGGTGCAATGGAACCGCTTGCTACACGATGCGATGTGGGCTGAACTGCAAGCCGACCACCTGCCTGTGATGCTGGGCGGCGACCATTGCCTGGGCATTGGGTCTATCAGCGCGGTGTCGCGCCACTGCCGACAAGTGGGCAAAAACCTGCGTGTGCTGTGGTTTGATGCGCACGCCGACTTCAATACCGCCACCCTCACTCCCAGCGGCAACATCCACGGTATGCCAGTGGCCTGCCTGTGCGGCAAGGGCCCGCGGGCGCTGGTTGAAATAGGCGGTAACAGCGCTGAGGCACCCGCGCTCAACCCCAAGGACCTGCGCCAAATCGGCATTCGCAGTGTGGACGCAGGCGAGAAAAAACTGGTGCACGACATGGGCATCGAGGTGTTTGACATGCGCTACATCGACGAGATGGGCATGCGCCACGCCATGAGCCAAGCCCTGGCGCAGCTAGACGACAACACCCACCTGCACGTCAGCCTGGACGTTGACTTTTTAGACCCCGACATTGCCCCCGGCGTAGGCACCACGGTGCGCGGCGGCCCCACCTACCGCGAGGCTCAGCTGTGCATGGAAATGGTCGCCGACACCGGTTGCCTGGCGTCGCTGGACATTGTGGAACTGAACCCAGCCTTTGACATTCGCAACCGCACAGCCGAGCTGGCAGTGGACTTGGTGGAAAGCCTTTTCGGTAAAAGTACTTTGATGCGCGGTTAGCATGGGCCGACGCTCAGAACGGCTCGCCAAAATAGTCTCAAAAACCCAGGCAACCCCATGAAACGACGCATCCTGCTTCAAACCGCCCCGTTGCTCGTCGCGCCTGCGTGGCTGGCCGCACCCGCCCAAGGCCAAACAGCCTACCCAGCCAAACCCATTCGTTTTGTCGTGCCTGTATCGCCTGGTGGCGGTGCCGACACGATTGCCCGCACCGTCACCGAGCGTTGGGGCAAGGTGCTGGGCCAAACCTTCGTTGTGGACAACCAGGCCGGGGGCGGTGGTGCCATTGCCTGCCAAAACGTGGCCCGCGCCGCGCCCGACGGCTACACCCTGATTCAGGGCTATGTGGCCACCCACGGCACCAGCCCCGCGACCCGCAAGCTGCAATACGACGCGGTGAAAGACTTCACACCCATTGGCATGATTGGCGGGTCGCCCAACGTGCTGGTGGTCAACGCCAACTTGCCTATTAACAACATCCGCGAATTTGTGGCGTACCTGAAAGCCAACCCCGGCAAGCTCAGTTATGGCTCAGCCGGCGGCGGGTCTCTGACGCACCTGACCATGGAGTTGTTCAAGCAGCAGCTCGGCAGCTTCATGGTGCACATTCCGTACCGGGGTGTCGCCCCTGCCTTCACCGATCTAATTGGCGGGCAAACGCAGGCCATGTTCCCGGGCCTGCCGGGGGCTATTCCGCACATTCGCTCGGGCCGGGTGCGGCCCTTGGCAGTTACGGGGCTAGCGCGCCACCCGCTGCTCAAAGACATTCCCACGCTGGACGAATCAGGTTTCAAAGGTTTTGATGCCATGCAGTGGTACGGCGTGATGGGCCCGGCCAACCTGCCCGCCCCCATCACCAAACAGTTGAGCGACAGCCTGGCGCAGGTGCTGCGTGCGCCCGACATGCGCGAGAAGCTGACCATCGAAGCACTGGAACCCATCATCATGAGCCCCGAGCAGTTTGGCCAATTTGTCATTGCCGACATCGCCCGCTGGACCAAGTTGGCCAAAGACCGGGGGATTCAGCTGGATGCATGATGGGCAGGCGGTTGCTTATCAATAGTCGTATCTGCGAGACCCAATCTCCAAAATTGCCAAAATTGCCAAAATTGGATAATTTTTACCACAATTGTGGTAAATTTGGTAGAAAAACCGGATTTTTCGGAAAATAAGAACAAAATAGGCCTCTAGCTCTCGAATAATATAAATAGTTTGCTATACATTACATAGCGTTTGTATTCACTCAATCTCTGTCAACAAACCGAATCTCCATGGCCCGCAACACCCAAGTCAGCGCCGACCTCAACGCGCCGCCCATCACCCAAATTTTGGCGAATTTTGTCGCCAATCACCCCTCGCGCACCCAGGGCGGCTGGAGCCAAGCGGTTGACCACGAAGCGCATCGCACTTTTTTAAACTGGCTGGGCTGCGCCGTCGGTGCCGCCCACCACGACGCGGCCAATGCCGCCCTGCGTGCCGTGCAAATGCTGCAACCCAGCGCCCAAGCCAGCGTGCTGGGCCGCCGCGACAAGGTCGACATGGCCAGCGCCGCGCTCATCAACGGCATCAGCTCGCACACCTTTGACTTTGACGACACGCACCTCAAAACCATCATTCACCCGGCTGGCCCAGTCGCATCGGCCTTGCTGGCTTTGGCCGAAGGCTTAAGCGGCAGCCCCGCGCTGCAAGGCCGCGTGATCACAGGGCGTGACTTGATCGACGCTTTGGTCATCGGAATTGACGTGTCCTGCCGCGTGGGCAACGCCATGTACCCAGACCATTACGACCGGGGCTGGCACATCACGGGCTCCACGGGCACGCTGGGTGCCGCCGCCGGTTGCGCCCGCTTGCTCGGCCTGGAGGTGGCCCAAACCGCCATGGCGCTGGGCATTGCCGCGTCCCAACCCATTGGAATGCGCGAACAATTTGGCAGCATGACCAAGCCGTTTCACCCCGGCGGCGCAGCCCGCGCGGGGTTGATGTCTGCGCTCATGGCGCACCAGGGTTTTACCGCTAGCCCCAAGGCGATTGAGGCACCGCGCGGCATGGTGCAAACCATCTCAAGCAAGTGCGACTGGAACGAAATCACCCACGAACTGGGCGAGCGTTTTGAAATCTCTTTCAACACCTACAAACCGTTTGCCTGCGGCATCGTCATTCACCCCGCTATCGACGCCTGCGCCCAGCTTAAAGCCCAGGGCGTCACCCCCGACGCGGTTGAGCGTATTGAGCTGAAAGTGCATTCGCTGGTGCTCGAACTCACTGGCAAAAAAGAGCCACAAGACGGCCTGCAAGCCAAGTTCAGCGTGTACCACGGTTGCGCCGCGGGCCTGATTTTTGGCCGTGCCGCCGAAGAAGAATTCGCCGACGCAATCGTCACCCGAGCCGACGTCGTCGCCCTTCGTCGCAAGGTTGTCGCCACCGTTGACAACACCATTGACGAGGCCAGCGCCGATGTCACCGCATTCCTCAAAGACGGTCGCCAAATCCACGTCTTCGTTAAAAACGCCATTGGCTCTATGGAGAACCCGCTGACCGACGCCCTGCTTGAGGCCAAGTTTCATGGCATGTGCGATGCGGTCATCGGAGCATCGCGCTGTGATGAGTTGATTGGGGCGGCTTGGGGTTTGGGGGGGGCAGGGAATGTTGCGGATTTGGTGGGGTTGGCGGCTGGGGCGTGATGCGTTTTGACAGTTGCGAGCCTAGTAAAAACCCGTGCAGTTGTCGATTTTTTTTACATTTATTCAAGAATGCCGATGTGCGGGAAACTTCAAGAATCGCTTGGCATTGACAAAACAAGGGTAAGCACCGAGTCCTTTTTTTGAATTTGACTTGCATCCGTAATCTATCCGTGATGCATGTGCGGTTACATGTTCTGTTACATGTTGTCGCTAGGGTAGGCTGGGCACAGTCTCATCTGTTTGGCCCTTAAACTGTCGAATTAGTTGACAGTTACAAATTGCCTCTGGGTTAAAACCCAGTACCTTTACCGCGTTTTTAGAGATTTTGGTACTTTCACATCAATTGAGTACGCGTATTCCCTAGCTATTTGAGTCTTGGCATGGTTCTCGCTTAGCTCGGCTAGCCTTTCGCGATTCGATTCAATCGTGCGGCAACTTTGGTAACTGGCGTTTGTTATCCGTGAATGCCAACAACATATAGAGAGAACCTATGAAAAAAACCTTGGCAACTATTGCGCTGCTTGCGGCTAGCGTGGGCATGGTGCAAGCTGCCCCACTGCTGTCTGAAAATTTCGATGACATCGCCACGCTGACTGGCAAAGGCTGGGTTCGGAACAACCAAAGTACGCCATTGGGCATAACATCTTGGTTCCAAGGAAACCCTGCCGCTTTTGAAGCTGACAGCGGCGCGCCCAACTCTTACATTGCAGCAAACTTTCAGAACGCCAGAACTAACGGCACCGTCAGCAACTGGTTGCTTACACCAGAAGTCGGCATCACGAGCCGTGAAACGCTCAATTTTTCACTACGGCTTCTGGGTGACGGCTTTTTGGACACAGTTCAAGTCTACCTAAGCAGGAACGGTGCCAGCACTGCTTTGTCAGACTTTGTGCTGCTGCAAACCTACGAATCTGGCCTTGACACCGGCTGGACTAAAGAAACGCTCTTCGTTGACGGCACTGGGACTGGTCGCTTCGCGTTCAGGTACTTTGTGGACAACACCAACGATAACGGCAACTACGTCGGCATCGATAGCGTGACTGTGGATGTGCCAGAACCAACAAGCACTGCTTTGTTTGGTATCGCCATTTTGGGCCTGGCCTTGAGCCGCCGCCGCACTGCTTCACGTATTGCTTCCAAAAAATAATCGGATTAAGCTTCGCTGGCGCCTCTTTGCGATATCGGGATTCGATAGCGCAATGAGCCCAGCGAATTTTTGTTTCTAACCCCAGACTGGAGATTCACCATGACAAAAAAAATTAACAATAGTGCCAAGCTTGCCGGTATGGCAGCTGTACTGGCGTTGGCCGCGTTGACTGCGCCAGTTGCCATCTCTCAGGGCGCAGAAGGTATGCGCGTAGCCAAAGATGCCGTGACGGGCGAACTGCGTGCTTTGACCGCTGAAGAACACAAAGCATTGGACGCCAAAGGTGCGGCAGATGCAGGCAAAGGCGCTGGCTTGAAGCGAGCCGCCGCGGCGGCCCCTGCCAAGTCAGAGCCCACACTGATTAAACACAATGGCTCCGCCAGAGTTTACGGTGCCCGCATGAGCGACGAGCTGATGAGTCAGTCTGTCGTGGTTCGCATGGCTGACGGTTCCTTGCAAGAAGTTTGCACCGACCCCACCCACGCGCACAGCGTCGTTAAGGCACTGCAATCTGCGCCCCAAGCTAGCCCAGCCAAAGCACTCGAAACGGAATAAGCCATGAATAAATCCATCAAATTCGCATTGAATTCAGTTTGTGCAGCCGTTCTACTGGCGGCCAGTGCGGCGCAAGCGGCCACCATCGTGATTCAGAGCCGCGACCCAGCGGGCGTTGGTTTTAACGACCCAACGCCTGTTGCTCCAGTTGGCGGTAACCCCGGCACAACTTTGGGCCAGCAACGTTTCAACGTTTATCGCGCAGCCGCAGACATTTGGGAAGCCAACCTGACCAGCACAGTACCGATCATAGTGAGCGCGGGCTGGGAAGCGCTGACCTGTGACGCTGGCAGTGCCGTTTTGGGTAGCGCTGGGGCATGGAACTTTTGGGCAAGTGGCGACCTGGATGTTCCATTGGGAGTCCCAAATACCTGGTACCCGCAGGCCTTGGCCAACAAACTGGTCGGCTTCAACATTCCTGACTACGTGGGACAGGTTGACGACGGCTCTGGGTATGGGAATGTTGACATCAAAACCCAGTTCAACGTGAACCTAGGGGCTGCAAATTGCCTGGCTGGCAGGTTCTTTTATTTGGGGCTTGATGGAAACGCTGGGCCCAATGTCAACTTCATGGCCACTTTGTTGCACGAGTTAGGGCATGGCTTGGGCTTTGCACTAGGAACCACGAGCTCGGCGACGGGTTCGCGCTTTTTGGGGCTGCCCAGCGTTTGGGAAGGCTTCATGACAGACGGCACGACCAGTAAAACCTGGCTGACCATGACCAATGCCGAGCGGGTTGCATCCGGCGTCAACTTCCAAAAGCTAGGTTGGAACGGTGCCAATACGGTGGCAGCGGCACCCTTAGTGCTGAAGGCGGGCACTACCCCCAAGCTCACTATCAGCGGAGTTAATGCAGGGGCAACTGCTGGTGACAAGGCGCTTGGTGAAGCATCATTTGGCCCCGCTTTGAATCCGTCGCCAGTGACCGCTGACATCATGCCTTTGACGTCATTGACCACCCCCATTGGAGTCACTCCCGGCCCAACGACCACAGGCCCTGGTTGCGGCCCCTTGACCGCGAACGATGCCAGGGCAGTTTTAGGCAAAATTGCACTGATGGACCGTGGTATCTGCGGCTTCGCCGTGAAGGTGAAAAACGCTCAGAACGCTGGTGCCTTGGGTGTGCTCATCGCAGACAACTTGGTGGCACCGATCTCGGGCTTGGGCGGTGCAGATTCGAGCATTACCATTCCATCAGTTCGCATACTGAAGGTCGATGGAGATGCGTTGAAGGTTCGCCTGGCAACCCGCTCACGCACCAGTTCAGGCGTTGTGGCGACCCTGATCGCGCCGTTCAATGGTTTGCTGGCAGGTGCTGATGCATCAGGCCGCCCTTTGTTGTACACGCCCAATCCACGAATCGGTGGCTCGTCCGTTTCACATTGGGACATCAGTGCAAGCCCCAACCAATTGATGGAACCCAATATTAGCGCTGACTTGACGACGACACTCAAAGCGCCAAAGGATCTGACAGTGCCTTTGTTGCTTGACTTGGGTTGGACTGCTCCTTGATGAGATAGTTGAACCCAAGTGGCAGCTTCAAATCTGCCTTTCAAATGAAAAAGAGTGCTAACAAGCACTCTTTTTTATGGCAAAACGCAAACTACTTTTAGTGAACGTTGTTTGGCAACTCTCTTGGGCGCGCCCCTGCTAGGGCGACCTACATTGTCTCCGGCGCCGCGCCAGTCGCCACAGGCTGCTTGGCTGCGCACAAAGTTCCGGTTGCAGTGACACCGCCCTGGCATTCACTGCTGGTTGCTGCCGCACTACCCTGTGCGGCGCTACTTGGCTTGTTGACACTCAGCGAATCGTCAGCGTCGCCTTTGCCACCACCGCAGGCGCTCAAAACAAGCATGATCACGACACCTGGGAAAAGTAATTTCATGAACATGGCTCCAAAAAAATTAAACGGTTTGAAACAGGCAGGCTATCCTGATTCACACCCTTAATTTTACCATTTTGCCTCTAGGCTGTGGTGCTTTCGATGGCATTTTCAATGCATCCCCCGCAACTGCGCTTTTGCAATTTTCTCCAGAGTGGAGCGTGGAAAATCCTCAATCAGGCGAATCTCTACTGGGCGTTTGAAGGCTGCGAGTTGGGCAGTGCAAGCCGTTGCAACTCGCCCGACCAAATCACGGTTGGTTGCCGAGTCCAGCGGAGTGATGAATTCAGGAAACGGCCGCACAAACAGCACAGGCACTTCGTCCAGCATGGCGTGCTTTCTGGCGACCACGGCGCATTCAAACACACCCGGCACTTGCAGCACCACACGTTCTATTTCTGAGGCCGCCACGTTTTCGCCGCCGACTTTCAGCATGTCTTTGTCGCGGTCGCCAAACTGCAAGCTGCCGTCGTCCAGCACATTGATGCGGTCGCCGGTGCGAAACCAGCCGTCGGCGGTAAAGCTGTCTGCCGTGACTTTGGCATTGCCAACGTACTCTTGAAACAGCGACAAACCGCGCACTCCGCGAATCAGCAATTGGCCGCTGCCACCCGGTTGTACACGGCGGCTGGCAGCCATCGGCAGGCTATCGTCTTCCACCACGGCAATCTCGTATTCGGGCGCGGCACGGCCGATGCTCAATGGGCGATTTGGCAAATGCGGGCTGCCAACTATGCCATGGGTGATGGTTTCGGTCATGCCCCACCAGCCCATAGTTTTCACGCCAAAAAGCGCGTCGGTGGGCGGCTCGTTCACGGCGCTGCCCCAAAGGCGATAGTGGTGTTTTGCCGGTACGTCCAGCGACATGAGCGCCTTGATGCAAAACGGAATCACCGACGTCCAGGTGCAGCGGTGTTTGAGCGACACGCCCCAAAACCGGCTGGCTGAAAATCGCGGCTGAACCACGGCAGTGCCGCCCGCCCACAGCGTGGCCAGCACCGAATAAGCCTGGGCATTGGTGTGAAACAGCGGCAAATGCACCAAATGCACGTCGTCGCTGCGCAAGTCTTCGTGCACCGCGCTGATGCGCGCACCCCACAGCGCGTTGGCGTGCGTCCACAACACGGCTTTGGGGCGCGACGTTGTGCCCGACGTGTACTGCACGCTGCACGGTGCCAATGGATTGGGCGCACGCCGGGCAAGGGGTTCAGCGGCGTAAAGCGAGTCAAAACGGTCAGCCGCTGGGGTAGCGTGCGCGGGCGCGTCACCGTTGTCATCATCCGTCACGGCCAGCCAACGCAGCGCTTTGCAATTGTTGGCCACCAGCTCTGCGAACTTGGGTTGGGTGATGCCCGCCACAGCTTGGCTGTGCTCAGCATAATAGGCTATCTCATCAGCGACTGCGCGGGCGTTGGTGGTGACCGCAACAGCACCTATCCAGGCGCAGGCGTACCAGGCGAGCAAGGCCTCAGGGCAGTTGTCCAAGTGAATCAGCACCCGCTCGCCGGGGCGCACGCCGCGCTGCACTAGCCCGGCGGCAAGTCGGCCGACGGCTGCATGAAACTGGCCGTAAGTCCAGGTCGCCTCGAGTGCGTTGCTGAAACTACCGGGCACTTCACCAAACGGTGCCCAAACCAAAAACGGGTGGTCACGCCGGGTTTGAGCGCGGGTTTCAAGCAGCCAGGCGACGTCTAGCCCAGTGAACGGATGTTGGTCTTCAGGGCCAAGAATTCGGGACATAGTTTTAGGCTTTTTTTAAACCGTCAAACAGCGCACCTAGTTTGAAGATGCCGCTGACCCGGGCCACATTCGCACCATCTGCGGTGACGAGGCCTTGCATAAAAATCAAACTTCGAGTCACACGCAAGACTTGCGCCTCACCTTGCACCCAGGCGCCCAGTGGCGATGACGACAAGTAGTCGATTTGCAAGTTGATGGTTGGCAAAAACCGCCCGGTGGCCTCCTTGCAAACCACGTGCGCC
The DNA here is from genome assembly GCA_031386665.1 of Rhodoferax sp. Classification (GTDB taxonomy): domain Bacteria; phylum Pseudomonadota; class Gammaproteobacteria; order Burkholderiales; family Burkholderiaceae_C; genus JANYCG01. The sequence continues at coordinate 48,410 of JANNCN010000164.1, forward strand.
GTCATGGGGCACAGCATGTCGCAAAACGTTGCCATCATGCCGCCGTGGCAAATGCCCATAGGGTTGGTGTGGCGCGTCTCCACCCGAAAACCCATTTGAATACCGCCTTCGCTGCGCCGGGTGTACAAGGGGCCGTTGACTTCAATAAAGCCTTCGCCAAACCGGCGTGGTTTAAAGCCTTCTGGTACCGGCAAAGTAAGAGAGGCAGGCGGCGGGCTCAGGGTTTCGGTCATCAAGGTCTCCAGCGGAATTGAAGCTGCCATTGTGGGGCGGCGCACGACAGGCCACAGTCCAAAGCGTGACAAGCCAGCAGGTCGTACTGGGCTATGCTGAACTCAAAACTGCGCCAAACACAAGGAAACACTTCGATGAGCAACCGCATAACTCCCCACTTCGAAATGATCAGCCTGGCCATGCAGGGCAAGGTGGCCGTCATTACCCTGAACCGCCCAGAGCGGCTGAATGCGGCACCCCCGCAGATGTTTGAAGAAATTGCGGCTGCCCTTCAAGAATTGCCCAAATTGGGGGCGCGGGCCTTGCTGATCACAGGCGCTGGCCGTGCCTTTTGCAGCGGCGCAGATTTGCAGGCGCGTGCAGACACACCCGGCGAAACCCGTGGCGAGCGCTCGCACAAGGTGTTGACGCAAAGCTATGGCCCCACGATGGTGGCGTTGTCGAAATTGAAGATTCCGATTGTTTCAGCCGTGAATGGCGCGGCGGCTGGCATTGGCTGCTCGCTGGCGCTGGCGGCAGATTTTGTAATCGCCGCGCGGTCAGCCTTCTTTTTGCAGGCTTTCGTGAATGTGGGTCTGGTGCCCGACGGCGGTGCCAGTTGGACACTACCGCGCCTGGTGGGCCGCGCCCGAGCGACTGAAATGATGCTGCTGGGCGAGCGCATCAGCGCTGATAAAGCTGAGAGTTGGGGCTTGATTTACCGTGCGGTAGACGACGCAGACTTGCCTGCCGAGGCGATAGCTCTAGCCATGCGCCTGGCCGCTGGCCCCACTGTCGCCCTGGGGCTGGCACGCCACGGCATTGTTCAAGCGCTGAATCAAACGTATGAAGAAGCCTTGGCCTCTGAAGCCAAATCGCAAACGGTGGCCGCAAACAGCGCCGATTCGCGCGAGGGCGGTTTGGCGTTTTTAGAGCGCCGCAAGGCCGAATTCAAGGGCGCCTGACTAGTTTTAGGAAGGCGGCAGCAACCTGAACAGCCGCCCGTTGGCGTTGTCTGTTACGCCATACAACAGCCCATCTGGACCCTGCCGCACGTCACGGATGCGTTCGCCGCCCAAGTCAAGCAGCTTGTGTTCTCGCACCACTTTGCCTTTGAAGGGCTCGGAAAGCTCAATGCGGTTCAGGTAGCCAAATTTGAGCGAGCCGACAAATAAATTGCCCACCCAAGCCTTGCCATAGCGTTCGCTCGTCAAAAAAGCCATGCCCGAGGGCGCGATTGACGGCACCCAGTAGTGCAAAGGCTGCTCCTTGCCCGTTTGGGCCGTCAGCCCGTCGCCAATTTTGCCGCCGCCGTAGTTTTCTCCGTAGGTGATGATCGGCCAGCCATAGTTGCGCCCCGCCTGCGGCAGATTGATCTCGTCGCCACCTTGCGGGCCATGTTCGTGCGTCCACAAAACGCCTTCGGGTGACAGCGTGGCGCCTTGCATGTTGCGATGTCCATAAGACCAAATTTCAGGCAAGGCGCCGCCGCGGACTGAAGCGGGCAGTTGGGTCGCTTGGTCGGCCAGCTTGGCAACGAATGGGTTGTCTTTAGGAACCGAGCCGTCTTTGCCAATGCGCACCACCTTGCCGTGGTGGTTGTCCAGCGTTTGGGCGTCGTCTTTGCGCGAGTAACGCTCGCCCAGGGTTAAAAACAAGAGGCCGTCGGGCTTGCCATTCAGACCCGACTGGCGGCTTTCAACAATTCGACAACCAAAATGACCGTTGCTGGCGACCTTTGGTTTTTGGCTGAAAATCACCCGCACGTCGTCCAGCCGGCTCGCGTCTGACGACAGCTTGGCCCTGGCCAACGCCGTGCTGTTGCCTCCTGGGCCGGGTTCTGAGTAGCAAAAATACAAGCTGCGGTTGGTGGCAAAATCGCCGTCCACAATCACATCCAACAGGCCGCCCTGCCCGCCCGCCACCACGGGGGGCAATCCACCCAAGGCTGCACCCAGCTTGCCATCAGGTTCAACGATTCGCATGCGCCCGGGCCGCTCGGTCACCAAAAACTTGCCGCCCGGCAAAAACCCAACCGCCCACGGGTTTTGCAAGTTACCCGCCACGGTTTCAGCGCGGACAGTTTGGCCCCAGGCGACATGGGGACCTATCAAACCGACAACCACCGTCAAAGCCGCGGCAAAGGGCGCGGCGCGCGAGCGTGGCATAAATTTAAAACTCAACAAGTTAACCCCCAGTTTTGACGACCACCCTACCCCGCACTTGGCCCGCCATCAGCGCGTGAGCCTGGGCAATGGCGCCGTCCAGCGGAACCTCATGAACCATGGTTTCGAGCAAATTCAAATCGAGGTCAGTTGCCAGCCGATCCCAGGCACGCTGGCGTTTGGGTAAGGGTGCCATGACCGAATCAACCCCGCACAATTGCACGCTGCGCAAAATGAACGGCATCACGCTGGTGGGCAAATCCATGCCCTGCGCCAGCCCGCAAGCGGCCACTGCGCCACCGTAGCGGGTTTGCGCCAGCGCGTTGGCCAGGGTGTGCGAGCCCACAGCGTCCACCACACCCGCCCAGCGCTCTTTTTGAAACGGTTTACCGGGCGCAGAAAGTGTTGCCCTGTCGATCACAGCGCTCGCCCCAAGTGTCTTCAAATACGCCTCTTCACTGGCTTTGCCTGTGGCTGCGACCACCTGGTAGCCCAATTTGCCCAATAAGGCGATCGCTACACTGCCGACACCGCCCGTTGCCCCGGTGACCAGCACCTCGCCATCGCCCGGCTTCACGCCTTGGTCTTCCAGCGCCAACACGCACAGCATGGCGGTGTAGCCCGCCGTGCCTATCGCCATGGCCTGACGTTCGCTGAAGTTGGCAGGCAGTTTGACCAGCCAATCTCCCTTCAATCTGGCTTGGGTCGCCAAACAACCCCAGCGCGTTTCACCCACGCCCCAACCGTTGTGAACGACTTTGTCGCCAGCTTTCCAACGGGGGTGTTTTGAATCAAGCACCGTGCCCGCGCCGTCAATGCCTGCCACCATGGGCCAACTGCGCACGACCGGGCTCTTGTTGGTGATGGCCAAGCCGTCCTTGAAATTGAGCGTGGAATACGCCACCGACACTGTGACCTCGCCATCAGCCAAAGGCGGCAATTGGGCGTCGTCAACATCGGTCACAGCCGCATTGAACTCGGGGGCGTTTTGCAGAAGCAAGGCTTTGAACATAAAAACTCTTTAAAATTTAATAAAAACAACAACTTACATAAATAATCAAGAAAAAACATTAACTTGACACAAGCCACCCCATGGCCTTATCCTAGCGCTCATGCAAACCCAGGGCCAGATTTTGGCCAAAGCCCCCACTGTTTTTTGGTCGATCTGCCTGTCCCTCGTCTTGTCGGGAGCGTTATCAGGCGGCGTTTTGGCCGCTCCCGCCGCTGCATCGAATTTGACACCAACAGCGACCGACAGAACAACGGACGACCTGGATACGTTTTTAGCAGACAAGGGCCTGCTGGGTCAAATCGCTCAGGTTCGCGATTCGGTGAGCAACAAGGCTTCCGAGTTGGTGGTCACCGCGCTTGGTTTTTTGGGCGTGCCCTACAAGCGCGGCGGCAACTCGATTGAAACCGGGTTTGATTGCAGCGGTTTTGTTCGCGCCATGTACCAACAAACCGTGGGCCTGATTTTGCCGCGCAAAGCCGAGCAGCAAGCCGCCGCCACCCAATCCATCGACCAAACCGAGTTGCAACCCGGCGATTTGGTGTTTTTCAACACCCTGCGTCGCGCCTTCAGTCATGTGGGCATTTACGTGGGTGACGGCAAATTCATCCATTCACCGCGCGCTGGGGCCGAGGTGCGGGTCGAAGACATGCAAAAGTCGTACTGGAGCCGTCGCTTTGACGGTGCAAGGCGGGTTAGTGCCACTCAGGCTTCTGCGGCCGATTGAATTGTGGGTCGGCAAAGTCTTCGACTAAGGAGTTCGTCCTTGAGTGGGATCAGGCCGACATGGCACTCAGCTTCGCGGCTGTCCCCCGCCTTCGGCTCCTCCTTTATGCCGCTGCGCTGAGCGCCACGTCGACCCGATCCTGTGGGCTTTGGTTGTGCGGCGTCAGATTGCAAATTACCGCAAACCCGCGCCTTAAACCCACCCCGAACGCTCACTGCCAATAGCGCTGGGGTGAATAGCGCAGCGAAATCAAGAAGGAGGCCGTAGGCCGGGTGACATTCGCGTAGCTGTTCACCACGGCGTCTTTGGCTCGCCCACCTTGGCTGCCTTGCCTTGGACTTCTGTTTGACCACCCTTCAACCTGCCAGTTGTTTCACGTCAATTTCGATTGAGTTTTGCTACTAAATACATAGCAAACTATGACCATTATTCGAGAGCTAGAGCCCTATTTTGTTCAATTTTTGATCGAAAACAGCATTTTTAGAAAAAAAAGAACCTGCAGGGTGGGCTATCCCCTTAGCTCCACAGGCGTAATTTCTGCTGATTTTTTGGGCAAATCGACAATGTTGCGGTACGTCACT
>JANNCN010000183.1:0-3318 GCA_031386665.1 Rhodoferax sp.
GGTGACGATCTGGGTTTGGCGGCCTTGACGTCTGCACTTGCACTGGGCGAACCAGCCGATCCGGGCGCATTGCCGTCAGCACCCGCGTCAATTTGCGCGCTCACGGTTTTGGCCAAACCCTTGAACCCAAATTTTTCATAAAACGCCTTCAGCACCAAGGGGTCTTGGGCTGTAAACGCCAGCGCGTCCAGCGCGGGCAGCCCCAACACTTCGGCGGTCAAATCGCAATCTGTCTTGATGGTCAGCAAAGCGCGGCCCGTGGGCAGCCAGTCCAGTGCCTTGCGCAGGTTTTCACCCACCACGCCTTTGATGTTCGCCGCGTTGGCCACCACCGCGTCGAGCGATCCGTATTCCTGCAACCACTTGGCAGCCGTTTTGGGGCCCACTTTTTCAACGCCGGGCACGTTGTCCACCGTGTCGCCTACCAAAATCTGATAGTCCACCATCAGCCGGGCGGGCACGCCAAATTCAGCCTCAACCCCCGCCAGATCGCGGCGTTTGCCGTTCATAGTGTCGATGATGGTGATGTGCTGGTTCACCAGTTGCGCCAGGTCTTTGTCGCCACTGGACACCACCACTTCAATGCCCTGGGCGGCGGCAATAACCGCCAGGGTGCCAATCACGTCATCCGCCTCAACCCCAGATATGTTCAGAACTGGCCAACCTAAAAGGCGCACCATCTCATGAATTGGCTCAATTTGACTGCGCAAATCGTCTGGCATGGGGGAGCGCTGGGCCTTGTATTGCGGGTAAATCGCATCCCGGAAAGTGGGGCCTTTGGCATCAAACACGCAGGCGGCAAAGTCGGCCCGCACTTCCTTCCGCAGCTTTTGTATCATGTTGAACATGATGCGAATCGCGCCGGTTTTCTGTTCTGTTCCGTCTGATAGCGTGGTGGCCATGCTCTCGCCGCCAGCAAAGAAGGCACGGTAAAGGTAGCTGGAGCCGTCGACCAGAAGCAGGGTTTTGGGCAAGGGTCGGGCAGCGGTGTTGATTTCAGTCATGCCCGCATTTTGCCGAATTACAATCAAGCCATGCGAATCGCCCACCCCCACTTCGTCTTGATTGCTGCCTTGGCACTGGTTGCCAACAGCGCTTTTGCACAATCTTTGCCCAGCGCTGCGGCACTGCAGGCCAATTTAAACCAGCCCGTGCCAAGCAAATCCCCCAGCAACCAATTGATTGAGCGCATCACGGTGGATGACGGCGGCGCAAAAATTCAAGAACTGCGATTTGGCGGCGAAACCCGCAGCATCACCGTGCAACCCAAAAATGGCATGCCTGCCTATGACGTGCGCCCCATCAGCGGTGCCGACCAGCAGCCTGGCAGTGGCGCTCGCACCTGGAAGATTTTTGGATTTTGACTCGCCCGTCGCTAAGTCAGTTGGTGGAAATGTGCGGATTAGTGTGAAGACTAGTGTGAGGCTTAGTTTTTGATGGCGGTCTACACCCAAGTCTCTTTTGAAGAAGCCGCCGCCTTGTTGCAGCGTTTGAATCTGGGCCAACTCCAGTCGATGGAAGGGTGCTCGGGAGGCATCGAAAACACCAATTATTTTGTCACCACCGACGTGGGCGCCTACGTGCTGACGCTGTTTGAGCGCCTGTCCAGCCAGCAATTGCCGTTTTACCTGCGCTTGATGAAGCATTTGGCGCAAAACGACATTCCAGTGCCTGACCCAGCGTCCGACAGCCAAGGCCAGTTGCATTACATTGTGAACGGCAAGCCCGCCACGGTGGTCAACAGACTGCGCGGCAAAAGCGAGTTGGCACCCAGCGAGGCGCACTGCGCATCGGTCGGTGCCTGGCTTGCCAAAATGCACTTGGCCGCTGCCAGTTTTGACCTGGCACAGCCCAATTTGCGAGGTTTGGGCTGGTGGAACGACACGGTGCCCGTTATTTTGCCGTTTCTGGATGCATCGCAAAGCGGACTTTTGCAGTCTGAATTGGCCTACCAAAACCATATGGCGGAATCATCAGCCTATGCGGCCTTGCCGCGTGGCCCCGTGCATGCTGATTTGTTTCGCGACAACGTCATGTTTGCGCCTGCCCATGTTCCAGACGCTGCTGCAACGTCTGCCCAAGCTGATCCGGCTGATGCTGCGCCCTTGATGACCGGATTTTTCGACTTTTACTTCGCTGGCGTGGACACTTGGTTGTTTGACTTGGCGGTTTGCCTGAACGACTGGTGCATCGACCTGGACAGTGGGCGCCAGGACGCTGCCCGAACAGCGGCATTTGTGGCAGCTTATGAATCTGTGCGCCCCTTGCAAGCAGCTGAACGCCAATTGCTGCCTGCCATGCTGCGGGCGGCCGCTCTGCGCTTCTGGATATCGCGCTTGTGGGACTTACATCTGCCACGTGAAGCCAGCATGCTCAAGGCCCATGACCCGACCCACTTTGAGCGGGTGCTGAGGCAACGGCTAGAGCGTCAGCATGGGCATCGGCTTGGACACCAGCTTGCGTTGGCAGCCTGATATCGCACTAATTTTCACCATGCAGGCGTGAAATTTCGCACACAATGGCCTGCACTTTTGACAAACTGCGCTGGCCACCCCCATTGAACTGAACTCTCGGCGCATTCTTTTACTCCACCATGAAACTGAACACAGTCCGCGCACGCACAGGCATCCAATGGGTCAAACTTGGCATTCGAACTTTTTTCAAGCAGCCGCTCGCGCTGGCGGGGCTGTTTTTCATGTTCATCGCATCCATGTCCGTGCTGAGCATGGTGCCACTGATTGGCAGCCTGCTGGCCCTGACGCTGTTCCCCGCCGCAACACTGGGGCTGATGGCGGCCACCAAAGAAGCAACTTTGGGTAAATTTCCCATGCCCGCCCAATTGATCACTGCCTTCAGAGCGGGCCCCAAGCAAACCCAGTCCATGCTAGTGCTGGGTGCCATTTATGCGCTGGGCTTTTTGGTGGTGATGGGAATTTCGAGCTTGTTTGATGGTGGCAAATTTGCGCAGCTTTACCTGCTGGGCGGGTCCATGACAAAAGACACCCTGATGCAGGCCGATGTGCAAAGCGCCATGTGGGCGAGCTTGCTTTTGTACTTCCCCTTGTCCATGCTGTTTTGGCACGCGCCGGCTTTGGTGCATTGGCATGCCGTGTCTCCCGTGAAAAGCCTGTTTTTCAGCTTCACGGCCTGCATTCGCAATTTTGGCTCTTTTGCCGTGTTTGGCCTGGCCTGGATGGGCGCTTTTCTGGCCATTGGCATGGTGGTGACGATGGTGGCCACCTTGGCAGGCGGTGTCAACGCAGCGGGTGCGGTTATGGTGCCTGCGGCATTGTTGATGTCCGCCATGTTTTTCACCTC
>JANNCN010000229.1:0-2710 GCA_031386665.1 Rhodoferax sp.
GGGCGCAGGTAGGGGTCAATTTTTTGAGCCAAATCACCAGGCAAGTAACCCAAGCGCTCGCCCGCCTCTACCGCCGGGCGCGTCAGAACAATGCGTTGCACTGCGGCGCGTTGCAAGGCATCGACCGCCATGGCCACAGCCAGATAGGTTTTGCCTGTGCCCGCAGGGCCAATGCCAAAGGTGATGTCATGGCTGGCAATGTTGTCCAGGTAATTGGCCTGGTTCAGGGTGCGGGCCTTCAGATCGCTGCGCTTGGTCTTAAGTTTGGCGCTGTCGGCATCGTCCATGTCGGCATCACCCGCCAGCATCAGTTGCACGGTGACCGGGTCAATGGGGCGCGCGGCCATTTCGTACAGGGCTTGCAACATTTCCATGCCGCGCTGGGCATTGGCTTTGGTGCCGTCCACCTTGAACTGCTCATGACGATGGGCGATTTTGACCTGCAACGCAACCTCAATCGTGCGCAAATTCGCGTCAAGCGGGCCGCACAGGTGGGCCAGGCGGGTGTTGTTAGGCGGAGAGAAAAGGTGTCTGAGAATCAAGTTGATAATTCCTATCCAAATGGGTGGAGAAAACCCATCATCATAGGCACATGCTCGCAAAGCGATGAAAGACAAACATGATCGGTAGATTGAGTGGCTTGTTGGTTGAAAAAAACCCGCCCCAAGTAATTGTCGACTGTAATGGCGTAGGCTACGAAGTCAGCGTGCCCATGAGCACGTTTTACAACCTGCCCGCCCTGGGTGACAAGGTCACGCTGCTGACCCAATTCATCGTGCGGGAAGACGCGCAATTGCTCTACGGATTTGCCACGGCACCCGAGCGCGAAGCATTTCGCCAGTTGGTCAAAATTTCGGGTGTGGGGCCGCGCACTGCGCTGTCGGTGCTGTCTGGCATGAGCGTGGGCGAATTGTCGCAAGCCATCACCCTGCAAGAAGCCGGGCGTTTGGTCAAAGTACCCGGCATCGGAAAAAAGACTGCCGAACGGCTGCTGCTGGAGCTCAAAGGCAAACTCGGCGCTGATATCGGCCTGCCGTCGGCTTTGGCCAATGACGCCCAGTCCGATATTCTGCAAGCCCTGCTGGCGCTAGGCTACAGCGACAAGGAAGCCGCCATTTCGCTCAAGGCACTGCCGAAAGAGGTTGGGGTAAGTGAGGGGATTAAATTGGCGCTGAAGGCGTTGGGGAAGTGAATGGCGAGATTGAACAAGAGCGAGTCCTAAGAGAATGACCATCCAAACCGACAGCTTCGGCGACAAGTTCACCAACGACCTCACCCCGCCGCCTAAGCGAGTGATCTCAGGCTCACCTGCGTCACCGCAGGAAGAGGCGATTGAGCGGGCGTTGCGGCCCAAGTTGCTTGACGAGTACGTGGGGCAGGCCAAAATTCGGGAGCAGCTTGAAATCTTCATCAGCGCAGCCAAAATGCGCGGCGAGGCGCTAGACCATGTGCTGCTGTTTGGACCACCGGGTTTGGGCAAAACCACGCTCAGCCACATCGTGGCGCACGAGCTGGGCGTGAACCTGCGACAAACCAGTGGGCCGGTGCTGGAAAAGCCCAAAGACCTGGCTGCGCTTTTGACGAATCTTGAAAAAAACGATGTGCTTTTCATCGATGAAATTCACCGCCTGAGCCCCGTGGTGGAAGAGATTTTGTACCCCGCGCTGGAAGACTACAAAATCGACATCATGATTGGCGAAGGGCCAGCGGCGCGTTCGATCAAACTCGATTTGCAACCCTTCACGCTGGTGGGTGCCACCACCCGCGCAGGCATGTTGACCAACCCCTTGCGCGACCGTTTTGGCATTGTGGCGCGGCTTGAGTTTTACACGCCCGAGGAGTTGGCGCGCATCGTCAAACGCAGCGCGGGCCTGCTCAATGTACCGACTGACGCCGAGGGTGGTTTTGAGATTGCGCGGCGCTCACGCGGCACACCGCGCATTGCCAACCGTTTGCTGCGCCGGGTGCGAGACTATGCCGATGTGAAGGGGTCGGGTGCCATCACATTAGACATCGCCAACCGCGCACTGGCCATGCTTGACGTGGATCCACAAGGCTTTGACGTGATGGACCGCAAGCTGCTCGAAGCCGTGATTCACCGCTTTGACGGGGGCCCAGTCGGGCTGGACAACATTGCCGCCAGCATTGGCGAAGAGCGCGAAACCATTGAAGACGTGATTGAGCCGTATTTGATTCAGCAGGGCTACTTGCAGCGCACACCGCGTGGCCGCATTGCCACGCTGGCCGCTTACCGCCACTTGGGCGTTGCGCCCCCGAAAAGCAGCACCGAACTCTTCACTGATCTTTAAATTGCTTGGGTCGGGCTTTTTCCTGGTTTCGGCGAGAGGTCGGCTAAAGGTTGGAGATTTGTCGGCCAGGCGTTGCCTGCAATCAACACTTGAGCGACATAGTAGGTAGACAAAACCCACAGCGCTTCCAGGGGCAGTGGCTGCACAAACCGGTTGATGGCGATCAATGAATCGCTCAGCATGAAAAAGCCGGCACCCATTGCGACGCCGTAGGCCTGTGAGGTTTGCAACAAGCTGGCGCGACCAATGGCTTGCGCGGCCATCAACGAAATCACCAAAGCGTACAGCGCCACCGCAGCTTTGAGCACCGGGTCATGCAAACCAGGCCAAAGAACCAAGTAAAGGCCCACACCAACGGCCAGCGTGGCCGCAAGGGCGACGCGGTTGGGAAACCAGCGCAC
>JANNCN010000023.1:0-77594 GCA_031386665.1 Rhodoferax sp.
CAAGCCGATGGCCAAATGGACATCGGGCGTGCGCTTGATCAACGAGCCCGCCAACGCCGATGAAAAATGGATTGTGGACACGGTGAAGAAGCTGGCCGACAAAGCCGGTATCGGCATGCCTGACGTCGGCATTTTCCCGGGCGACCCCAATGCGTTTGCCACCGGTGCGTTCAAAAACTCGGCCCTGGTGGCTGTGTCAACTGGCCTGTTGCAAGGCATGACCCACGATGAGATTGAGGCCGTGATTGGCCACGAAATTGCCCACGTGGCCAATGGCGACATGGTCACCATGACGCTGATTCAGGGCGTGATGAACACCTTTGTGGTGTTTTTGAGCCGCGTGATTGGCTATGCGGTCGATGGCTTTTTGCGCAAGGGCGACTCGCAAAGCTCGGGCCCCGGCATTGGTTACATGATCACCACCATCGTGCTGGACATCGTGTTGGGTTTTGCCGCTGCCATCGTGGTGGCCTGGTTTTCGCGCCACCGCGAGTTTCGGGCTGACGCGGGTGCCGCGCAACTTCTGGGCCGCAAGCAGCCGATGATCAACGCCTTGGCGCGTTTGGGCGGCATGACCCCCGGCGAGCTGCCCAAAAGCGTGGCCGCGCTGGGCATTGCCGGTGGCATTGGCAAGCTGTTTTCGACCCACCCGCCGATTGAAGAGCGTATTGCCGCTTTGCAGAACGCGCAGGGTCAGTGACAGGGCGTTGCCCTTGATTTAGCTCATATTGAACATTGGTATAATTTGCTACTATTTAAATAGCAAACTATTGATGTTATTCGAAGGCTAGAGGCCTATTTCGTTGATATTTTGACGATTTTGGCCTCGAATTGACAAAAAAGAACCTGCAGGTTCTTTTTTGCTTTGTGGCCGGCTAAATCAGGCCAAAGTTGGTTCAGGCGGATTGAGACGGACGAAATAGGGCGAACACGGGCCAGGTTAGGGCAAATCTGGCCAATCAGCCCAATCAGCCGAATCAGCCGAATTTGAGCCGAGTTCCTCAAATCACGTCAAACGCCATCCGCCCCGCTCGCGCACAGCGCCCGCGTCAACTCTGCCGCAGACACAGCCCGGCAGCCGCTGGTGTTTTGCCCCGCCCACAGTGGCGAAAAATCGCCACTGCCTTGCGCCTCAGCCTTGGCGCGCAGGGGTGCCGTGGCGCTGCCCGCCAGGGGGAATGCGGGGGCGCGGTCGCTCAACGGCCCTTGCTCGCGCATGAAACGGTTCACAATGCCGCGCGCGGGCCGCCCGGTGAAAAGGTTGGTCAGCGCCGTGTGCTGTGCGCCGCCGCTTTGCAGGGCCGCGCGGTGCACGGCAGACGTGGTGGCCTCTGGGCAAAGCAGGTAGGCCGTGCCCACTTGCGCGGCCACCGCGCCCAGGCGCAGCGCAGCCGCAACGCCAGGGGCATCGGCAATGCCCCCTGCCGCCACGACTGGACGGCGCACGGCCCGCACGATTTGCGGCAATAGCGCCAGGGTGCCGATTTGCGTTGTCAAGTCGTCAGTCAAAAACATGCCACGGTGGCCGCCCGCTTCCAGGCCCTGCGCAATGATGAGGTCGGCCCCGTGCTCATCCAGCCAAATGGCTTCGGCCACGGTGGTGGCAGACGACATCACCACCGCGCCCCAGCTTCGCACCCGCGCCAGAAGTTCGGGCGAGGGCAGGCCAAAGTGAAAGCTCACCACCGGCGGTTTGAATTCGCTCAACACCTCGGCCAAGTTAACGTCAAACGGCGCGCGGCCCGGGCCGCTGGCGATCTGGGCGGCGTCAATCTCAAACTCGGCGTAATACCCGCACAGTGAATCGCGCCAGGCGGCTTCTCGTGGCGCGTCTTGCGCGGGCGGCGTGTGGCAAAAGAAGTTGACGTTGTAGGGCTTGTCAGTCTGCGCGGTGATGGTGGCCAGCTCTTTGCGCAGGGCGTCTGCGCTGAGCATGGCACAGGGCAAAGAGCCTAAACCCCCTGCATTCGACACGGCAATGGCCAAAGCGCTGCCTTGCACGCCCGCCATGGGGGCTTGAATTAGCGGCAAACGGGTTTGAAGCAGGGCGTGAGGTGACATGGACGGAGCCTTGGGTTGAAGGTCAAATAGTGAGGGCTGAAGGTTCAGGGCTGCGGATTGCGGTGTTCGTGATAGGTGGGTGTAACAGATCGGTATGTGAAGGCTGTCATCACGCGCATGTGACCATCCAAAATAATAGCAAACTATTGAATAAATCCGAGAGCTAGAGGCTTACTTTATTCATATTTTGCAGATTTTCACCCATTTTGATCAAAAAAGAACCTGCAGGTTCTTTTTTCCGTTTCTAACCAATTTTTCGCCCTTTTTGACCCCATTTCACCTCGGCCGGTACATTTTGAACTTCGGTCCCACTTCAAAATAATCCGCTGGCCCGCCGCCGCGCAAAATTGGCTCTGCCGCTGCGGTGTCGTACACGCCATCTTTCAGCAAACGCTTGGCAATGTGCACAGCCACCACTTCGCCAAACACCATCCAGGTGTCAACCGGCGTGCCGTCTGCGCCTTGAAGGCGAATCAACTGAGTCAGTTTGCACTCAAATGAAACGGGGCTTTCGGCCACGCGCGGAGGGGCAATCTTGGCGCTGGCGGCTTCGGTCAAACCGCTCAAAGTGAATTCATTCACGCCAGGGGCAACGGCCGCGCACGATGCGTTCATGGCCTCAGCGTTGGCGCGGGTGACCAGGTTCCAGACAAATTCGCCAGTTTCTTCAATGTTGCGCACTGAATCTTTGTAGCCAATGCTGCTAAACCCAATCAGTGGCGGCGTGTAGTTGAACGCGTTGAAAAAGCTGTAAGGCGCCAGGTTGACCGCACCGCTGGCAGAGCGGGTGGACACCCAGCCAATGGGACGCGGCCCCACGATGGCGTTGAACGGGTCGTGCGGCAGGCCGTGGCCTTGGGCGGGTTCGTAAAAGTGAATGTCAATGTCGATCATGGCGGCGGGCTTATGGATTTGACCAAGGGTACAGGCAATTGGCGCGGCGCATTCGGTGCTCTCGAAATACTCATGTTGGGCACTCAAGTCGTATCAAACAGTACGTTTTAGCGTCATATTGGTGAAATCCCTAGGACATTGATGAAATAAAGTACCTGTCTGCTTGGGCTAAGTATCAGCGTCGAATGGGGCAGGCGCTATCGTTACCGGGTCGGCGTGGTGTTTCAGAACTCGTCGAACATTCATCAACCCTGCAAGATATCAGGAGACATCACATGAAATTTAAACCGACTTTAGTTTGGGCGGGCGTACTGGCTGGCGGCTTTGCCTTGGCAGGCGCGGCCCACGCAGCGACCGAGCTGGTCATTGCCACCGTCAACAATGGCCACATGATCGAAATGCAAAAGTTGACCAAAAACTTTGAAGCGGCCAACCCCGACATTAAAGTGAAATGGGTCACCCTTGAAGAAGGCGTTCTGCGCCAGCGCGTCACCACCGACATTGCCACCAAAGGCGGTCAGTTCGACGTGATGACCATCGGCATGTACGAAACCCCGATTTGGGGCAAAAAGGGCTGGCTGACCGAGATCAAACCCGACGCCAAATACAACGCAGACGACATCTTGCCCGCCATGCGCAATGGCCTGTCGGTCGACGGCAAAATGTACGCAGCCCCCTTTTACGGCGAAAGCTCCATGCTGATGTACCGCAAAGACCTGGCTGACAAAGCGGGCGTGAAGATTGCCGACAAGCCAACCTGGGCAGAGGTCAAAGACTTTGCCGCCAAAATTCACGACCCGAAAAACGGCGTGTACGGCATTTGCCTGCGCGGAAAACCAGGCTGGGGCGACAACATGGCCCTGATCACCACCATGGTCAACACCCATGGCGGCCAGTGGTTCGACATGAAGTGGCAACCCCAGCTGGAATCGAAGCCCTGGAAAGACGCTGTCACCTTCTATGTTGATTTGCTGAAAAATTACGGCCCTCCTGGCTCTGCCAACAACAGCTTCAACGAAATTTTGGCGCTGTACAACGCGGGCAAATGCGGCATGTGGGTTGATGCCACCATTGCGGCAAGCTTCATCACCGATCCCAAACAGTCCAAAGTGGCTGACAAAGTTGCCTTTGCACAAGCTCCCACGTCGGTCACTCCCAAAGGTGCCAACTGGCTGTGGGCTTGGGCTTTGGCCATTCCAGCGGGCAGCAAAAAGGTGGATGCCGCACAAAAGTTCATCAACTGGTCGACCAGCCAGGAATACATTGAGTTGGTCGGCAAAACCAATGGCTGGGCCAGCGTGCCCACCGGCACTCGCAAAAGCACCTACACCAATGCTGAATTTTTGAAGGCCGCCAAGTTTGCGACCGCCGAAAAGGCCGCCATTGACTCGGCCAATCCGAACGACAGCACCTTGCCCAAGTCGCCTTACGTGGGCGTGCAGTTCGCTGCAATTCCTGAGTTTCAGGCCATTGGCATTGCCGTGGGTCAGCAAATGACAGCCGCGCTGGCTGGCAAGTCCTCGGTGGACGCGGCGCTGAAAGCGGGCCAAAAATCCGCCGAACGCGAAATGAAAAAAGGCGGCTACTACAAGTAAGCGTGTACCTCGTTTGACAAACCCATTGGCAGGGTGCCAAGGGTTGTTGAGCCAGGCCGCGGGCACAGGTCGTCCTTTGGGGGCAGCTCGCACAAGGGTGCAGCGTGGCTTCTCAAAGTCTAACTGGTGTCTGCCCCCAA
Source organism: Rhodoferax sp. (assembly GCA_031386665.1). Taxonomy (GTDB): domain Bacteria; phylum Pseudomonadota; class Gammaproteobacteria; order Burkholderiales; family Burkholderiaceae_C; genus JANYCG01. Next base: position 4,691 of record JANNCN010000023.1, read on the forward strand.
GCTGTCATTTTTTGAGCTTGCAGCCCATGAACCGATTTTTACCCCGACTGCTGATGGCACCTGCCGTCGCCACGCTCTTCCTGTGGATGATCGTGCCGCTCGTGATGACGATTTATTTTTCGCTCATCCGCTACAACCTGATGCAGCCCGAGGTCAGCGGTTTTGCGGGGCTGGACAATTTTGAATTTTTTGTCACCGACCCCTCGTTTGTCACGGCGGTTGTCAACACCTTGCTGCTGCTGGGCTGGGTCATCATCATCACGGTGATAGGTGGCGTGGCTTTGGCGCTGCTGATAGATGCGCCATTTCCGGGCCGGGGCATTGTGCGGGTACTCTTAATTTCGCCATTTTTTGTCATGCCCACCGTCAACGCGCTGATGTGGAAGCACATGATGATGAACCCGGTTTACGGGGCGCTGGCGCAAGTTTGCGTATTTTTTGGACTGGAGCCGATTGATTGGCTCACCGAGTTTCCGCTGTCCAGCGTCATCACCATGGTGGCCTGGCAATGGCTGCCGTTTGCGACGCTGATTTTCATCACCTCGTTGCAGTCCATGAGCCGTGAACAGCTAGAGGCCGCGCGCATGGACGGGGCCACCTATTTGCAGCAATTGCGCTATTTGGTGCTGCCCCATTTGGGCCGATCCATCGCCGTGGTCGTGATGATTGAAATGATCTTCTTGCTCAGCGTGTTTGCAGAAATATTCACCACCACCAGCGGCGGGCCGGGTGACGCCAGTACCAATGTGGCGTTTTTGATTTTCAAGCAAGCGCTGTTGAATTTTGATGCGGGGGTTGCGTCCGCTGGGGCCTTGTTTGCCGTGTTGCTGGCCAATATTGCGTCGATCTTTTTGATTCGCATGGTTGGCAAGAACCTTGATTAAAGCAAAAGATATGACTCCCGCTCTCATCATCCGCACGCTGGTCGCTTGGACTGTCACCTTAATTCTGTTTTTTCCGCTCGGCTGGCTGATATTGACGGCCTTTAAAACCGAGTTGCAGGCCATCGAAGTGCCGCCGTTGCTGTTCTTCACGCCCACGCTGGAGAATTTTTTGGAAGTGCAAGAGCGCAGCGACTATTTTCAGTACGCCAAAAACTCGTTCATCACCAGTGTGGCGTCAACCTTGCTCGGTTTGGCCATTGCTGCCCCTGCCGCATACTCCATGGCGTTTTTTCGCACGCGGCGCACCAAAGACATTTTGCTGTGGATGCTCTCCACCAAAATGATGCCGGCCGTGGGGGCGCTGGTTCCCATTTACGTGCTGGCGCAAAAAGCTGAGCTCCTCGACACCCGGCTAGGGCTGATCATCGTGTTCACGCTGTCCAACCTGCCCATCATGGTGTGGATGCTGTACTCGCACTTCAAAGACATTCCGCACGAAATTTTGGAAGCCGCGCGCATGGACGGCGCGACGCTCTGGCAAGAATTTCGCCGTGTGCTGTTGCCGCTGGCCATGGGTGGCTTGGCATCTTGCGGGCTGCTGTGCCTGGTGCTGAGCTGGAACGAAGCCTTTTGGTCGCTCAATTTAAGTGCCGCCAAAGCGGGCACGCTGGCGGCGTTGATCGCGTCCTATTCCAGTCCCGAAGGCCTGTTTTGGGCCAAGTTGTCGGCGGCCTCATTTTTGGCGATTGGCCCCATCGTGGTGTTTGGTTGGTTCAGCCAAAAGCAGTTGGTACAGGGCTTGACGTTTGGCGCGGTCAAGTGATTGACAGGCGAACAGGCACTTGAAGAGGAGTTACACAAAATGGCATTTTTACAGCTTAAAAACGTACAGAAAAACTTTGGCTCGGTTCAAGTCATCAAGGGCATTGACCTGGAGATTCAAAAGGGCGAATTTGTTGTGTTTGTCGGCCCCTCGGGCTGCGGCAAATCAACCTTGCTGCGCCTGATTGCTGGGCTTGAGGCCATGGACGGGGGCACGCTGAACCTGGATGGGCGCGACATCACTGCGCTGCCATCAAGCAAGCGCGACCTGGCCATGGTGTTCCAAAGCTACGCGCTGTACCCGCACATGAGCGTGTACGACAACATGAGTTTTGCGCTAACCCTGGCCAAAACCGACAAGGCCACCATCGACGAAAAAGTGCAACGCGCTGCCAAAATTTTGAGTTTGGAGCCGTACTTGCAGCGCACACCCAAAGACCTGTCGGGTGGGCAGCGCCAGCGCGTGGCGATTGGCAGGGCCATCGTGCGTGCGCCCAAAGTGTTTTTGTTTGACGAGCCTTTGTCTAACCTGGATGCAGCACTGCGCGGCCAAACCCGGGTTGAAATTGCCAAATTGCACCGCGACTTGGGGGCCACCACGGTTTACGTGACCCACGACCAGGTCGAGGCCATGACTCTGGCCGACCGCGTGGTGGTGTTGCGCGACGGCAAGATCGAGCAAGTGGGCACGCCGCTTGAGCTGTACGACAAACCGGCCAACCAATTTGTGGCCCAGTTCATTGGCACGCCGCAAATGAACATGGTATCGGCCAAGCTGGTGCCGCAATTGAGTCATTCTTTCAGCATTCCGCTGCCTGCTGAAGGCTTTGTGGGTTTGCGCCCCGAAAGCGTGGTGCTGCAAGCCACTGGCCAAGGGCAGTTGCAGGGCAAAGTTGATTTGGTAGAAGCGCTGGGCGCTGAAACGCTGGTCTACATCACCAGCGAAAGTGGTGCCCAATTGGTGGCGCGCCAGAATGCCCGCACCCAGGTGCGTGTGGGCGATGCCGTGGGCGTGTCGATTGACGCGCCCACGGCGCATTTGTTTGATGCCCAAGGCCGTATCGCCCTGACGGGGCGTATTGCAGGTGCGCTTGCGGCCTAAAGCAAGGTGAGCATGTTGCAATCAAAGTCGCCCGCCCAAGCCAGCCCCGCGCTGGTGATGTTGCACTTGGGTCTGGGGTCGTTTCACCGTGCGCACCAGGCGGTGTATTTGCATGCGCTGCGCCAGTTGGGCGACACCCGGTGGAGCTTGGCAGGTGGCAACATTCGCCCCGACATGGCCGACACCATTGCCGCGCTGCAAGCCCAAGCTGGGGCTTACACGCTTGAAACCGTGACCTCAGCGCAGGAGCGCAGCTACACCCGCATTGAGTCGATTCAAAACGTGGTCTCGCACGACCCGGCCTTGTCAGGTCTGGTGGCCTTGGGGGCCAACGCCAATACGCGCATTATTTCGTTCACCGTCACCGAAGCGGGCTATTACCTGGACGCCAATGACCGCCTGGACTTGAACTTTACCGACTTGGCTGACGATGTGGACGCGGCCAGAAAGGGTCAACCTGGCAGCACCATTTATGGCGCATTGACGGCTTTGTTGCGTGAACGAATGCGCCTTGGCGCAGGGGCCGTGACTTTGCTGTGTTGCGACAATTTGCGCCACAACGGCGACCGTTCGCGCAGCGGTTTGCTTCAGTTTTTGCAACTCGTGGGTGACACCAATTTGCTGGCCTGGGTTCAAGCCAATACCACCAGCCCCAACGGCATGGTGGACCGAATCACACCGCGCCCTACACCCGATGTAGCGGCCCGGGTGCTGGCAGCCACCGGGCGAGTTGACCCGACCGCTGTGATGGGCGAGAGCTTCATTCAATGGGTAATTGAAGACAATTTTGCCAATGACCGCCCAGCCTGGGAGTCGGCGGGGGTCGAAATGGTCGCATCGGTGGCTGCGTATGAAGAAGCCAAAATTCGCCTGCTCAATGCCACCCACAGTTGCATTGCTTGGGCGGGAACATTGGCAGGTTATACGCACATCGACGAAGGCGCACGCGACCCGGTCATTCGCCAATTTGCATTCGACTACGTGACGGATGACGCAATTCCGCTGCTGCGTCCAAGCCCGATTGACCTTGAGCGCTACCGCGACGTGGTGCTAGACCGATTCAGCAACCCCGCCCTCAAAGACACCAACCAGCGGGTGGCGATGGACGCGTTTTCCAAAATTCCCGGCATGATTGCGCCAACCATTCGCGAGCGTTTTGCGTGTGGGGCCACTGCACACAGCGTGGCCATGCTGCCCGCTTTATTTTTGGCGTTCTTGCAGCGTTGGAATGCCGACTTGATTCCTTACGACTATGCTGACCAAGCGATGGACTCGGCAGTAGCCCGCGCCATTTGCAATGCACTAGATCCGGTAGCGGCCTTTTGTGCCGATGTCCCTTTGTGGGGCGATTTGGCAGGCGATGCACGCTTGGTCAGCGCCATTCGACGGGCTTTTTATCGCGTTAAAAGTTTTGAAAATGAAAGAGTTGCTGCATGAGTTCTCATGATTCGCAGGCCGTGCAGTTGGTCGTCGCCCATCCGCCGGGGCGCCTGCACGGCAAGCATATCGTTTTGACCGGAGCCGGAGGCGGCATTGGTTTGGCCGTTGCCTTGGCGTTCATGGCCCAAGGCGCGCGTTGCACGGTAGTGGACATGGCAGCCCAACCCCCTGTGGAGTTGACTGGTGCAGACTTGTCTGACCGTGTTTTTTACGTGCAGGCCGACATCACCCAACTGTCGCAGGTGGACGCCATGCTGGATGCCGCCCAAGCCCATTTTGGCCCTGTGCATGTGCTGTTCAATAACGCCGCCGTGTTTGACATGGCGCCCCTGCTGGAAAGCACCGAGGCCATGTACGACCGCATGTTTGCGGTCAACGTTAAGGGCCTATTTTTTGTCATGCAAAAGACCTTGGCGCGCATGATTGCCAGCCAAATCAGCGGTGGGGCGGTCATCAACATGGCTTCACAAGCCGGCAGGCGTGGCGAAGCGCTGGTATCGCACTATTGCGCTACCAAGGCGGCTGTGATCAGCTACACCCAAAGTGCGGCGTTGGCCATGGCCCCGCATCGAATTCGCGTTAACGCCATTTCGCCGGGTGTCATTGACACACCCATGTGGGCGGGCGTCGACGCACTCTTCGCCAAATACGAAAACCTGGCCATTGGCGAAAAAAAGCGCCGGGTTGGCCTGGCCGTGCCCCTAGGCTACATGGGGCGACCGCAGGACATTGCAGGCGCGGCCATCTTTTTAGCCAGTGACGAAGCCGCCTACATCACAGCGCAAACGCTCAACGTAGACGGCGGCGCGGTGATGAGTTAAAAAGGGCCTTAAGTTAACTTTCAATGCCATGCCCGCCCGCCACCGCGTTCTACCCCGCCAGCGCCAGCCCGAACTGGAGCACGACTATTCGCGCAGCCCAGCGCTGGGGTATGAACCGCCCGAAGAAACCGGGCTGATTCGCTGTCTGGCACACGGTTTTCCGACGCCTCTGGCACGCTGGCACTACCACGATGAATACGAGCTGCACCTGATCACAGCGTCCAGCGGCAAAGCTTTTGTGGGCGACTACATTGGCAGCTTTCAGCCGGGCCATTTGGTGCTGACAGGGCCGCGCTTGCCCCACAACTGGATATCTTTGGACTTGCCCAGCGGGGGCTTTGTAGAACGCGACCTGGTGATTCAGTTTGCGCATGAACCGATTGCCCAGGCGGCAGCGCACATTCGCGAGTTGGAAGAGGTTTTGCCATTGCTGGCCCGGGCGCGCAATGGCATCGAATTTTTTGGTTTATCAAAGCACGCCACGCAGCATTGGCACCGAATCAAAGCCAGCCATGGCTTGGTGCGTCTGGCGGCGTTTTGCGAATTTTTGGGTGAGCTGGCAAGCTGGCCTGACTACCGACTTTTGTCGCAGGCCCAGTTGCAAAGTGTCGATGACGACACCCAGCTAGATCAGATTGACGCGATTGTCAGCCGCATCACCGATAACCTGTCGCAAGCTTTGTCGGCCACGCAGTTGGCGGCAGAGCTGGGCATGACCGAAAGCCGGTTTTCGCGGTTTTTTCGCCGCGCGACGGGCAATACCTTCACCGATTTTATAAGCCAGGTTCGCGTCAACCGCGCCTGCCAATTGCTGATGGACTCTGACCGCATGATCACGCACATTTGCTATGAAGTTGGGTTCAATAACGTGGCCAATTTCAACCGCCGTTTTCTTAGCGTCAAAGGCATGACGCCAAGCGAATTCAGAAAACAGGTGGACACCCGGTTTGGTGGCTCCGCACGGCATTGAATTGCCATGATCGTGAATTTCGCAATTTGCCAAATCTGATATCACCGGTGATATCAGATTTCTTGTAAGGGTGGTAAAAATGTGGTTTGGGCCGATTTTTGAGCAAAATTGGCCCTTGGCCCTCTAATTTATTCATTAGTTTGCTATATAAATAGTAGTAAATTGACAGATTGGTAATTTTGTTAATTTGCTACCCAACTGCCTAGCTACAAATCCATTGCCCGCGCCACGGCTTCAGCCATTCAAATCACGTCCACATCGGCTTACACCGGGCATTCCACAGTTGCCCATCACCCTCCGGGCACGAGCCCGAGACATTTTGGCTCTAGAAGTTCTGCTTGAGCGCAATGTGAAATAGCAGCCTCAGATCCACTTGAATGCCGATTTCAGCGCCCGCCGCAAGTATGTCGGTACTTCGCCAGCTGAAAACAGGGTTGCTGCCAATGCGAACTGCGATCGGACCACTGCTTTCTCGTGACTGAAGGCCTTAAATCCATAGTGGCCATGGGCGTTGCCCAGTCCGGAATTATTGACACCGCCAAACGGCAGTCGGCCATGCAAAAAATGCACCAGCGCGTGGTTGACGCAAGCACCGCCTGAAGCTGTCTGCTGCAGCACGCGCTGGATGTGTTCATCCGTCTGGCTGTAGATATACAAAGCCAAGGGCTTGGGTGCCGCATTGATTTTTGCAATCACGTCATCCAGGCTGTTAAATGCAATGACGGGCAACAACGGGCCAAAGATTTCTTCGTCCATGATGCGGGCATCGGCCGGTATGCCATCCAGGAGCGTCGGGGCCACAAAACAACCCGACTCCGACACGCCACCGCCCACCAGCACCCGCGCGCCACGGGCGTTGGCATCTTCGAGCAGGCCTTTCACGCGGGAGGTATGGCGCGCATTCACGATGTGGGCCAGGTGCGGGCTCTTTTGCTGTTCCTCAAACGACTTGCCATACGCTTTTTCAAGGATGGCGCGACATGCGGACACCCATTGGTCCTTGATGCTTTCATGTACAAATACAAAGTCAGGTGCAATGCAGGTTTGCCCGGCATTGGCAAACTTGGCCCACATGATGTTTTGGGCAGCAAGCTGAACATTGGCACTGGCGTCCACAATCGTCGGGCTCTTGCCACCCAGCTCCAGTGTCACGCTGGCCAGATGCTTCGCGGCCGCAGTCATTACCCGTTTGCCAATGGCCGGGCTGCCCGTGAAGAATATGTGGTCAAACGGAAGGTCCAACAACGCCTGTGCGACATCTGCTTCGCCTTCGAAAATCGCGACTTCATCGCTTGCAAACGTCTCACGCACGATCTTCGCCATCAGCGCGGAAATGTGAGGCGTCAACTCAGAAGGCTTGATGATGGCTGTGTTGCCCGCCGCAATCGCAGACACCAATGGGCCAAACGTCAGATTGACCGGGTAATTCCAAGGCGAGATGATCAGGCAACGCCCGCGTGGCATGTACTGCACATGGCTGCGGGTGCCCAATGTAAGCAGGGTGGGCCAGACGCGCGTCGGCTTCATCCATTTCTTGAGGTGCGAAATGGCATCGTTGGCCTCGACGCAAACTGGCAAGATTTCGGCTAAATCTACTTCACCCTTTGGTTTTTTGAAATCGGCAAACGCGGCTTCATACAAGTCGTCGGTGTGGGCCAACACCGCATCCCGCAATCGCTTCAACTTCTTGATTCTTTGCTCTGCGGTGGAGCTGCGCAGTCTCAGTGCACAGGCGCCCTGACTTTCAAAGACGCTCTGGATACTGGATATTGAAGAGGTGGTGATTGTGGGTTCGTTTGGCATGGCCGTATTTATTGAGGGAACTGGAAATCGACAAGGCTTGAGACGGTAGTTTGGCACACCGGCAGTCGCGCTGAGAAGCGACAAAAGTCCAGCATACCAAGCCAATCAAACCTTTCTCGATTCACAACGAAATTTGCCACAACCAACTCTACGTAAGCCGAGCAGAGCATGACTGACGAAGCTACAACGCCATTGCCCGCGCCACCGCCTCCGCCACCCGAATCCCATCCACACCGGCCGACAAAATGCCGCCCGCGTAGCTGGCACCTTCGCCAGCGGGGTACAAGCCCGCGATGTTGACGCTCTGAAAGTCGTCGTGCCGCGTGATTTTGATGGGCGACGACGTGCGGGTTTCAACACCGGTCAACACCGCGTCGTCCATGTCAAAACCTTTGACTTTTTTGCCAAAGGCGGGCAGTGCTTCACGGATCGCGGCAATGGCGTAAGCGGGCAGGGCGTTGGACAAGCTGCCCAGCTTCACGCCCGGTTGGTAAGACGGTGTGACCGTGCCCAAGCTGGTGGAAGCACGGTCTGCCAGAAAGTCACCAACCAGTTGGCCAGGTGCCTCGTAGGTGCTGCCGCCCAGCACATAAGCGTTCGATTCCAACCGCCGTTGCAACTCGATGCCAGCCAGCGGGTGATTGGCGACGCCGTCAAGCGCGGGGTAGTCGGCGGGGTCAATGCCCACCACGATGCCCGCATTGGCATTGCGTTCATTGCGCGAATACTGGCTCATGCCGTTCGTCACCACTCGGCCCACTTCAGACGTTGCAGCCACCACAGTACCGCCGGGGCACATGCAAAAGCTGTACACCGAGCGGCCTTGGGCCAAGCCGCGCGCGCCGTGGTGCACCAGTTTGTATTCGGCCGCGCCCAGCAGCGGATTGCCCGCATGGCGGCCCCAGCGTGCCCGGTCGATCAAGCCCTGCGGGTGCTCGATGCGAAAGCCGATAGAGAAAGCTTTGGCCTGCAAAAAAACGCCGCGCACGTGCAACATGGCAAAGGTGTCGCGTGCGCTGTGGCCCAGTGCCATCACCACCTGATCGGCGCGAAGCTCGTAGCTGGTGTTGCTGGCCACATCCAGCACGGTCACTGCGCGGATGTGCTGCGTGCGGCCCATGGCATCTGCGGGGGCGGGTTGCAACAGCATATTTGTCACCCGCTGTTCAAAACGAATTTCGCCACCCAGCGCGATGATTTCCGCACGCATGTTTTCCACCACCTTCACCAGCTTGAAGGTGCCAATGTGCGGGTGCGACTCAATCAAAATGTCTTCGGGTGCGCCAGCCTTCACAAATTCCTGCATCACCTTGCGACCCAAATGGCGCGGGTCTTTGATCTGGCTCCACAGCTTGCCGTCTGAAAACGTGCCCGCGCCACCTTCGCCAAACTGCACATTGCTCTCAGGGTCAAGCTGGTTTTTGCGCCAAAGGCCCCAGGTGTCTTGCGTGCGATCGCGAACTTTTTTGCCGCGTTCCAGCACGATGGGTTTGAAGCCCATTTGAGCCAAAATCAGGGCGGCAAAAATTCCGCAAGGGCCAAAACCAACGACAACGGGTCGCAGCGCCACATTGGCGCCGGCCTGGGCGACGGGTCGGTACGCCATGTCTGGCGTGGGGCCGATGTGCAGGTGGCCTGCAAATTGCGCCAGCAGTGCAGCTTCTCGTGCTGGCGGTAGTGTCACGTCAACAATGTAGACCATCAGCACTTCGGCTTTGCGAGCGTCGTAGCTGCGTTTGAAGATTTGAACGGTGGCGTTGTCTGCAGATGTGACGCCCAGCGTCTTGTGCACTAGAGCGGTCAAATCATCGGGGGTGTGGTCAAGCCCCACTTTAAGTTCGGTGAGTCGGATCATGGTTTTCCTGGGTGGCTTGTGGTTATCAAGCAGTGCCGTCATCATAAATCCTGTGCTGTAAAGGTCTCGGTGATGTAATACACAACGTGAAAAAAGTAATGATAAAACTGAGTATTACTTTTTAGGAGCCCGTCATGAGTTACGCCCTGACCAGCAAAAGCCAGGTCACACTGCCCAAAAATATGCGTTTGCACCTAGGCGTGCGCCCAGGCGACGCCGTGGATTTTGAGCCACTGCCAGATGGTCGGGTGGCTATTTCGCCAGCTCGGCCAGAGCATGCCAAGCGGCCAGTGGACAACCCGTTTCGCAAGTTTCTAGGAATTGGCCTTGCGGGGATGAGTACAGAAGATATGTTGCGCGAAACACGGGGCGAAGGCAGCCTGCGATGATTTTGGTGGACACCAGTGTTTTGATCGACGTGATCGAACAGCAGCCGGTTTGGGCTGAATGGAGCGTTGAGCGGCTCAATGATTGCGCCATGCAACACCCGCTGGCGATCAACATCGTGATTTACGCTGAAATTTCGCGCAGCTTTGCAGATGCCATCTCACTGGATCTGTTTTTGCGCAGCGCCAATATCAAGGTTGATGCAATTTCCAACTGAGCATCGTTCGCAGCTGCCAAAGCGCATACGGCTTACCGTGCTGCAGGTGGCACACGCCAGGCCACTTTGCCTGATTTTTCCATCGGCGCGCATGCGCAAGAAGCGGGTTACGCCTTGTTGACCCGCGACCCGGTGAGAATAAAAACCTACTTTCCTGATGTGAAACTGATCTGCCCGGCGGATTGACCTGTTTCGCGCACCAGCCACAAATGCCGCCGATGCCGCTGCCAATTCCGCTGCAGCCACTCAAGGATCAAGCCGGCAAAAACCCTTCAATCGACAAATACCGCTCTCCGGTGTCGTAGTTGAACCCTAGCACCGTGGCCCCTGCAGGCAAGTCGGGCAATTTTTGGGCGATGGCGGCAAGAGTAGCACCGCTGGAGATACCCACCAAAATACCTTCCTCGCGCGCGCAACGGCGGGCCATTTCGCGAGCCGGTTCGGCGTCGACTTGAATCACGCCGTCGAGCAGGGCGGTGTGCAAGTTTTTGGGGATGAAGCCCGCGCCAATGCCTTGGATGGGATGCGGCGAGGGCGCACCGCCCGAAATCACAGGCGACGCCAAAGGCTCTACGGCGTAAACCTTCAAATTGGGCCATTTGGCTTTTAGCACCTGCGCGCAGCCAGTCAGGTGGCCGCCCGTGCCCACGCCGGTGATCAGCGCGTCAACGCCTTGCGGGAAGTCCGCCAGTATTTCAAGCGCGGTGGTTCGCGCATGCACGTCGATATTCGCCGGGTTTTCAAATTGCTGGGGCATCCACGAGTTGGGAGTGGCGGCGACCAATTCCATTGCGCGGGCGATCGAGCCTTTCATGCCTTTTTCACGCGGCGTCAAGTCAAACGATGCGCCATAGGCCAGCATCAAACGGCGACGCTCGATGGACATGCTGTCGGGCATCACCAAGACCAGTTTGTGGCCCTTCACTGCTGCCACCATGGCCAGCCCAATGCCGGTGTTGCCAGAGGTGGGCTCAATGATGGTGCCGCCAGGTTTTAAATCGCCCGATTTTTCAGCCGCCTCCACCATGGCCAAAGCGATGCGGTCTTTGATCGAGCCGCCCGGGTTGCCGCGCTCTGATTTGATGTAGACGTTGTGGCCAGCGCCAAACAGGCGGTTCATGCGCACGTGCGGCGTGTTGCCAATGGTTTGTAGGATGTTTTCAGCTTTCACAAAAGGCTCCTTGAAGTGGGTGAGTCGCAACATTGTGGCGCACTGCGATAATCTGAGGGTGAAGCCTGCCAGACTGCCGCTGGTGCTAGCCGCAAGGCCGACGCGCAAGCGCCGGGTGGAAACACCGCACTGGAGGAACGTCCGGACTGCACAGGGCAGCGTAGCAGCTAACAGCTGTCCACTGAAACCCCGTCGCGCAAGCGGTGGGCATAAGGTGAGGATCAGAGCAACAGAGACGAGTCAGGCCAGGGGTAACCTTGGTTTGGGTGAAACGGGCAATCTCTACGCGCAGCAATACCAAGTAGGCCAGCGTTGATGGGGCCCCCAGAGCTGGCGGGTAGGTAGCACCGAGCCGTTGAGCGATCAACGGCCCAGATTAATGGCAGTCACGTGAGGGGCAACTTTCACGCACAGAATCCGGCTTATCGGTGGGCTTCACACTTTTTTTGAAAGCAGTTTTCGGGGCCAGACGAGCACTTTGGACGGATTTGGGGAAGATTTCGGTCCGGTTGCGGACTTTTTAAATCAAACAAATCGATTAAAACGTGTAATTTTGGGGCTATTTCACCAAACTAAGGTGGCTAGTCTAGGGAAAACCCGTATATTGAGGGCATGGTAGAAACTAAAGCTCTCATCAAAGCCTCGCAAGAGGCATGCAAGGAACTTCTGCGAAACCCTGCAAATCGCCCCAGCAATGACGCTGCCGACAAACCGGCCGCGGCGATGGTGCCGATTCGTTCGCTCGGCGAAAACCATCGCGGGCGCATTTCAGCCCACTTGCTGGCGCTGGACCCGCAAGACCGTTACCTGCGCTTTGGCTATGCCGCCAGTGACGAGCAAATCGAACGCTACGTCGCCAGCCTGAATTTTGAGCGCGACGAGATTTTTGGCATTTACAACCGCAAACTGGTTCTGGTGGCGATGGCGCACCTGGCCTATGCGCCGGTGGACCACTGCGAATCTTGCGCTGAATTTGGCGTGTCCGTGTCCAAATTGGCGCGGGGTCGGGGTTATGGCTCGCGCCTGTTCGATCGGGCCGCCATGCATGCACGCAATGACAAAGTCAGCATGATGTTCATTCACGCGCTGAGTGAAAACTCGGCCATGCTCAAAATTGCGCGCAACGCCGGTGCCACGGTCGAGCGCGATGGCAGCGAGTCTGAGGCCTACTTGCGCTTGCTGCCCGCCACGCTGGACAGCCGCATGACTGAGATGGTGGAGGAGCAATTTGCCCAGGTCGACTACCGCATCAAAGTGCAGGCAAAGCAGTTTTGGGACTTTTTGTCCGAGTTGCAGGGCGTGCGCCGGGGCGTGATGGATGCCCAGCGGGACAATCCGGAGTGATCCAGATCAAAGTTAGGCGATGGGGCTTCTTGGCGCACCCAGCGCAATCCGTTATCCTTGGCGGATCGTAACAACGGCCCCCAACGGCCCCTTTGTGTGTCCGACACCCAACCCGCGCGACTGACTGGCACCCCGCCTGACCGCGAAGACAAGCGCACTTTTTTACAAAAGCTGGCCGAATTCATTCACCCTGGACCGGATTCGACAGACGAACTGATCGAAACCCTTGTCGAGGCGGAAGACAACAAGGTAATTGGAGCCGAGTCGCGCGCCATGCTCGAAGGCGTCATCCGCATGGCTGACATGACCGCAGGCGACGTGATGGTGCCCGCCACCCGGCTGGACTTGCTCAACATCAACGCACCGATGGACGAGTTGCTGCACTTGGTCATCGACACGGCGCACTCGCGTTTTCCGGTGTTTGAGGGTGAGCGCGAGAACATCATTGGCATTTTGATGGCCAAAGACCTGCTCAAAATGCAACGCGCGCCTGACCTGAACATTCGCGCCTTGCTGCGCCCAGCCGTTTTTGTGCCTGAAAGCAAGGGTTTGAACGACCTGCTGCGCGAATTCCGGGGCAACCGCAACCATTTGGCCATGGTGATTGACGAGTTTGGCCGCGTGGCAGGTTTGATCACCATTGAAGACGTGCTGGAGCAAATCGTCGGCGAAATTGAAGACGAATTTGACATTGCCGAGGACGAAGGCGACATTTTCGCCCTGGCCGACCGCACCTATCGCGTCAGTGGCGACACGGCCATAGAACGGGTGGATGAAGCCTTTGCCGTCACTTTGGCCACGTCCGATTCGGCCAATGAATTCAACACTGTCGGTGGATTGATCGCCCACGAGATGGGCCATGTGCCCAAACGCGGCGAGCAGCACACCCTGGCGGGCTTGAATTTTGCCGTGCTGCACACCAAGGGAGGGGCGGTGAAGTGGTTCAAAGTGTCCCCGCAAAACCGCTGACCGTAGGCTTGTAGCCTCAAACGCAAGCTTTGTCCTTTGACCGCTCTCGCGTGATTGGCCTCCAAGCAAATGCCCTGATTGCGGCACTGGCGGGGTTGGCCCATGCGGCTTCCATGGGTTCGCCGTGGGACGGCCAGCCTGTTGGGTGGTTGCAACTGCTGGCGATGGGCTGCTTGGTCTGGCAGCTTGACGGCAGGTTGTCTCGCCAGCCTTCGACAGATTCGACACCTTCGACACTTTCAGCACCTTTGACAAAAACCACACCTAGTTCAGCCAAAAGCGCGGGTTGGCTTGGCTGGGTGTTCACCACGGCCTGGCTTTGCGGCACGTTTTGGTGGCTCTACGTGTCCATGCACACCTATGGCGGGCTCAACTCAGTATTAACCGTTTTGGCGATTGTTGCGTTGGCGGGCTTGCTGGCTTTGTATTACGCGGTGGCTTGCGCTGTCTATGTGCGTTGGGTACCTGCCAGTCCGGTTTGGGCGGCCGTGCTGTTTGCGGCACTCTGGACCATGGCTGAAATGTGCCGGGGCACCTGGTTTACCGGGTTTGGCTGGGGCGCAGCGGCCTATGCGCATTTGGACGGTTTGGCCGTCTTGGCACCTTTCATCGGGGCGTACGGCGTGGGGGCTGTGGCGGCTTTTGTGGCTTGCTTTGTGGCTTTGAACTTGCGCAACTGGGTGCAAGCCAAGGCCGATTTGAAGTCAGGTTTGGTATCTGATTTGGGTCACCGCGTTGGCTGGTTCGCTCCTGCGTTGGTCGTGCTGGCGGTTGCGGTTTTGTTCCTTGATGGCGTGCGAAGTTGGGCCAGGCCCAGCTTCAGCCAGGCTGGCAACACCTTAAGCGTGGCGCTATTGCAAGGAAACATCAAGCAAAACGAGAAGTTTCAGCCCAGCACAGGCATTGCCGATGCGCTGGCCTGGTACGGCGCTCAAATCAGCAGCGCCCAAAGCGCCTTGGTGGTGGCCCCCGAAACCGCCTTGCCGCTGCTGCCCCACCAATTGCCAGAGGGCTACTGGCAAGCCCTGTTGGCGCAGTTTGCCAAGGGCGCTGTAGGGTCCAAGGCCCTGCTGGTTGGCATTCCGCTGGGCAGCTACCGCGACGGTTACACCAATTCGGTGGTGGGGCTGCAAAATGGCCAAAACTACCAGTACGACAAACACCATTTGGTACCTTTTGGTGAATTCATTCCGCCTTTGTTCAAGTGGTTCACCAATTTGATGAACATTCCGCTGGGCGATTTCAATCGGGGTGCCGTGGGTCAGGCGTCGTTTGAACTGCAAGGCCAGCGCTTGGCACCCAATATTTGCTACGAAGACTTGTTTGGTGAAGAGTTGGGTGCCCGCTTTGCCAACCCGCTGCACGCGCCGACCATTTTTGTCAATGTCAGCAACATTGGCTGGTTTGGTAACACCGTAGCGATTGACCAGCACCTGAGCATTTCGCGCCTGCGGGCCATGGAGTTCGAACGCCCGTTCATTCGCGCCACCAACACGGGGGCCACCGTCGTGATTGACCACACCGGCCGCGTCACCCATACGCTGCCGCGCCACACACGCGGCGTGCTGCTGGCCGATGTGCAGGGACGCACGGGCCAGGCAGACAACGGCTATGGTCTGACGCCGTTTGCCCACTGGGTATCGCGCTTTGGCTTGTGGCCTTATTGGCTGATCGCTTTGGGTGTTGTGCTGCTGGCGGCTGTGTTCAAACGGCACGCACCGCGCTGAAGCGCTGAGTTAGAGGACGAATGCCTTTGAAATCAGGCATCTTATTTGCTATCTTTAATATAGCAAACTATCTATATTATTAAAGAGATAGAGGCCTATATCATTCAAAAAAAGCGAATTTTGCCTCTTTTGGGTCATCAAATACCCAATTTGGGTATTTGATGACCCAAAACGAAAAAAGAGCGGTTTTGAGCCAATTGACGCAAATTCAATCTCAGGTCTGCCCCATGCGTACCAGCCGCCCAGGCCGGGCCGCGGTGATCTGGCCTTCGCACTGCACTTGCTCACCGTTCACCCAGGTGCCCACATAGCCGTGCGCCTTTTGCAAAAAGCGCTTGCCACCCGCTGGAAGGTCGTGCACCAGCGCAGGCTGGCCTATAGACAGCCGGGCGGGGTCAATCAAATTCAAGTCAGCCCGCAGCCCAACTTTGATTTCCCCCCGGTCATTCAGCCCAATGTACTGGGCGTTACGCTGCGTCATCATTTGCACCACCTGCGCCAGAGGCAATTGGCCTTGCGCCCGGTCGCGCACCCAATGCGTCAGCATGAAGGTGGTGAAGCTGGCATCGCACACGGTGCCCACGTGCGCGCCCGCGTCGCTCAAGCCAAACAGCGCCCGGGGGTGGGCCAGCATTTTGCCCACCACGTCCAAATTGCCACCGTTGTAGTTAAAAATCGGGAAGTACAGCAAATTGCTGCCATCGCCCGCGCACAGGTGGTCAAAAATCGCCTCCAGCGGTTTGATGCCCTTTTGCTTGGCCTGCACATAAAAGCTGCTGGTCACGGGCGGCTCGTAATTCAGCGTGCCTTCCAGGGCAAACATGCGCGCGCTGATCAAGTCAATGCGGGCCAGCAAAATGTCAACCAAGGGCGGCACCGACGTGCCGTCGCCCGCCATGGTGTCGGACTTTTCGGTCAAAACGCGGGCTTTGCGAGCCGGGTCGCGCAATGCGGCGGCCCGCTCTGGCAGTGGCAAATGAGCCACTTCTTTGTACGCGGGCGCACCCATGAAGGGGTGAAAACTGGCGTCCAACCCGTTGATCACGCCAATCCCCCGGGCAGCGGTTTGAAGGTAGAGCGGCAGGCCAGCGGCCACCGCGGCCTCCACCCTCAGGCGCATGGCTTCATACTGCTGCCCGCCGGGATCGCGCTGCAACCAGCTTAAGGAAAGCGGTTTGCCAGCCGCCCGCGCCAGCTGCTCTATCAGGTCAAACTCAGCGTCAAAGCGCTTTTGGGTACCCGCAGCATCGTCTGGCGCGCCGCGCAGCAAATCAAAATCGTTCACCATTTGCAGCACGCCGTGCTTCAGTCCCGTGAAGGCTTTGGCAATGCCCGTCAGTTCGGCCACACTGGCAGCGGAGGCGGGCGTTTCTTTGCCCTCTGAGGTGCGGTGGTTGTCGCTGCGCCCCGTGCTGAAGCCCGCCGCGCCTGAGACCAGCGCTTCGCGCAGCAGTTCGCGCATGGCCTCCACATCGAGGGCCGTGGCGGCCTGGTCGGTGGCCGCTCGCTCGCCCATCACGTACATGCGCAGTGGGTCGTGCGGCACCTGCACCAGGTAGTCCAGGCTGCGCGGGGTTTTGGCCAATGAATCCATGTACTGCCCAAAACTCTCCCAGTCCCAGCGAATGCCCTCGTGCAAGGCCGCGCCCGGAATGTCTTCAACGCCTTCCATCAGCTTGACCAAGGCGTCTTCGCCACCAGGGCGTTTGGGGGCAAAGCCCACGCCGCAGTTGCCCATCATCAGGGTCGTTACACCGTGGTAAATACTGGGGGTGAAGCAGGCGTCCCAGGTGACTTGGCCATCGTAATGGGTGTGGATATCGACAAAACCTGGGGTAAGCCACAGGCCGGTGGCGTCAATGGACTGGGCGGCAGGCTGGTCGCTCAAGCTGCCAATGGCGGCAATGCGACCGCCTCGCACGCCCACATCGGCCACAAAGGGCTCGGTGCCGCTGCCGTTAACCACCAGCGCGTTTCTAAACACCCAATCAAGGGGTGAACTTTTTTTGCTTTGCATCTTTTCTCCTCCACAAACTTGCCAATGTCATGCCGCTCACAATATGCCAAATACCCCACAAACTTGCAAGGGTCACCATGCCCAGGTCGCTGTTGAACTGCACTGCAATGATGCCCAGCGCCAAGCCCGCGTTTTGCATGCCGCCTTCAATCATCACCGCGCGGCGGTTGGGTTCGCTCAAACCCATCGCCAGGCTGGTGACCCAGCCGAAAATCAGCCCGCAGGCGTTGTGCAGCACCACCAATAGCAGCAGAGGCAGCAGCGCCATGTTCAGCAACTGCCGCTCCTTGATCAGTCCCGCCACAATGAAAACCAGCAGCATGATCAAGGCAAATTTGGCCAGTGGCTTTTGAATTTTGGCGGTCCAGGCGGGCAAGCGTGTGGCCACCACCAGACCCAAGCTCATGGGCAGCGCCAGCAGCAGCACCAGGCTGAACCAAATGTCAGACGGGTCAATCGCCAGTTCTTTGAGCCAACTGGCCGTGTTCGGGTTGTGGGCCACCATCCAGCTGAAGTTGAGTGGCGTGGCAAACAGGGCGATCAGGCTGGCCACCGCCGAAATGCTGACGCTCAAGGCCGTGTTGCCGCGCCCAAAATGCGTCACCACGTTGCTCAAACTGCCGCCTGGGCATGAGGCCACCAAAATCATGGCAACCTCAATATTGGCGGGCAAATCCAGCGCCAGCGTAGCGAGCCAGGTGCCCACAGGCAGCAAAATAAACTGCGGAATCAGCCCGGCCACCACTGCTCTTGGTGTTTTGGCAACGCGGGCAAAGTCGGCTGGTTTGACCTCTAACCCCATAGCAAAGACCATGGTTGCCAAAACCAGGCTCAAAATCAGTTGTTGGGTGTTCATCTTGCAATCTTCATTTCTTTGAGGGTAAACCAAGACAACGACCGTAAAATCAAGGGTTTACGCGGTCCAATAAGCCCGTAACCCGGCCTACCCAGGCCGTAAAAAGCCCGTGAATAGACCGTAACCAGCCCTTTAAAAACCATCAAGCAGGCCATGCTGACGTTTCAACAAATCATTCTCAAATTGCAGTCCTACTGGGCCGACCAGGGCTGCGCTCTGTTGCAACCCTATGACATGGAAGTAGGCGCGGGCACCTCGCACACCGCCACGTTTTTGCGCGCTTTGGGGCCAGAACCCTGGAAGTGCGCCTACGTGCAACCCAGCCGCCGTCCCAAGGATGGCCGCTACGGCGATAACCCCAACCGCCTTCAGCATTACTACCAATACCAGGTGGTGCTAAAGCCCGCGCCCAGCAATATTTTGGAGCTGTACCTGGGTTCGCTTGAAGCGCTGGGGTTCGATTTGAAAAAAAACGACATTCGCTTTGTCGAAGATGATTGGGAAAACCCGACGCTGGGCGCCTGGGGATTGGGCTGGGAGGTCTGGTTGAACGGCATGGAAGTCACCCAATTCACCTACTTCCAGCAAGTCGGCGGCATTGACTGCCGCCCCATCACCGGAGAGATCACCTATGGCCTGGAACGCCTGGCCATGTATTTGCAGAGCGTGGACAACGTTTACAACCTGGTTTGGACCGATGGCGGGCCAGCGCAGGGCCGCTCCCAAGCAGGCCCAGCCCCCGTGGGGGGCAGCGGGCCACACGCAGTGGGTGAGCGTGGGGGCAAAATTCTCTATGGCGACGTCTACAAGCAAAACGAAGTTGAGCAATCGACCTACAACTTCGAGCACAGCGATGTGGATTTTCTGTTCACCGCCTTCACCGCGCACGAGAAACAGGCCAAACACCTGATCGAAGCGCAATTGGCATTGCCCGCGTATGAGCAAGTGCTTAAAGGGGTGCACACATTCAACTTGCTGGACGCTCGTGGAGCCATTAGTGTCACCGAGCGCGCCGCCTACATTGGGCGTTTGCGCAACCTCGCACGCACCGTCGCTCAAAGCTATTTTGAAAGCCGTGAACGCCTGGGTTTTCCGCTGGCACCGCGTGAGTGGGTGGCGCAGATGGTAGAGAAGGCGGCGTGAGAGAGTCAATAACTTAAAATGTAGATACGTGTATCTACATTAGGAGTGAACTATGGAACTGCAAGTTAATCGTTGGGGCAATAGCTTGGCCGTGCGCTTGCCTGCAGGGCTGGCGCGTGACATTGGAGTGAATGAAGGTTCAAGTCTGTCGCCGCAGGAGTTGGGGCAAAGGCTCTTGGCATTGCAGGATGTGCATCAGCAAGACGCCCTGTTGACGCGCAAGCAATTGCTAGAGCGCATTCGCGAACTGCACAAACACATGCCAATCACTCAACCAGTCAGCAAAGACGAGATGAGTCGTTACTGATATGGGTGGCACGCCAGCTCGCTCCCGTCGCGTGTATGTGGATACCAGTGTGTGGGTTGCCGTGTTGACGCAAGAGCCGAGCACCGAAACGCTCATGCGTGCGCTTGAAGCGGAGGCGGGCCAGTTACTCACTGCCATCTGGACACGCACTGAGTTGGCCAGTGCTTTGGGTATCAAGGCCAGGCGCAAGGAGCTCACGCAAGACCGTGTGCGCCAGCTGATTCAGGAATTTGAGTTATGGGTGGCTGGTGGTCTGACTGCTTTGCCGGTTGATAGCATGGACTTTTTGCTGGCTGCGCGCCTGTGCGAAAACATTGACACCGAGCTGCGCGGCGGTGATGCCTTGCATTTGTCTGTCGCCAAACGCTGCCGGGCCACACACCTGATGTCTCTGGATAAAGACATGCTGGAAAACGCCAGCAGCCTAGGTATGCAATTGATTGATTACGATGACAACAAAAAACTTACTCATTGAACTGTTCGTTGAAGAGCTGCCCCCTAAGGCGCTCAAGAAACTGGGCGAAGCGTTTGCTTCTGCCTTGGCAGATTCGCTTAAGGCCCAAGGGTTGGCGGCTACTGATGCTGTCGCTACCAATTTTGCGTCGCCGCGTCGTTTGGCGGCGCATGTGACTGATGTGTCGCCTCAAGCTGCCGACAAGCAACTTGTGCAAAAGGTCATGCCCGTGAGTATCGGATTGGATTTGAATCAACAGCCCTCTGAAGCTTTGGTAAAGCGGTGGGCTACTCTCGGGGCATCACTAACGCCCTTGCAGCAGCTGGTTTCTGCTGTTCGAGAGACAGCTACCCAGCAAATTCATGATGCGCTCATAGCAAGGCCTGAACAAGTATTACTACGCGCATTGGATGGAAAAGTTGAGACTCTATTTATTCGAAAAACCGAACGCGGTTCGACGCTAGCCGTTGGCTTGCAAAAGGCAATTGAAGATGCGATTGCCAAGTTGCCGATTCCTAGAGTCATGAGCTACCAGCTAGAAAGTGGCTGCGAATTGCCCGGCTGGACCAGTGTGAGCTTTGTACGGCCTGCGCATGGGTTGCTGGCCTTGCACGGGGCAGACGTGGTGCCCGTGCAGGTGCTTGGGTTGACCTCTGGCAACCGCACGCAAGGCCATCGTTTTGAGGCGGCAGTGTCACCGGTTGTGATTGCAGACGCCGACAGTTATGCCGCGACTTTGTTGAATGACGGCGCAGTCATCGCCAGTTTTGCAGAGCGCCGCGCAGAAATTGTTCGCCAGTTGGCGGCAGCGGCTAGCAAAATCGGCGGGGGTGTCAAAGCAATTGACGACGACGCACTGCTGGACGAAGTAACCGCCTTGGTCGAGCGTCCCAATGTTCTGGTGTGCGAGTTTGAGCGTGAATTTTTGGATGTGCCGCAAGAGTGCCTGATTCTCACCATGAAGGCCAATCAAAAGTATTTCCCGCTGCTGGATTCGGCAGGCAAATTGACGAACCAATTTTTGGTGGTCAGCAACATCAGCCCGGCAGACGCCGGTGCAGTGATTCAAGGCAATGAGCGCGTGGTGCGCCCGCGCCTGGCCGATGCGAAATTCTTCTTTGACCAGGATCGCAAAAAAACCTTGGAATCGCGTGTTGAAGGCTTAGCCAAAGTCGTGTACCACAACAAATTGGGCACGCAAGGCGAACGCATGGCCCGTGTCTGCGCAATTGCCAAGGCGATTGGCCAGCAATTGGGTGGCGACTGTCTGGCAAAGCAAGCTGAAACAGCAGCGCGATTGGCCAAGACTGATTTGGTGACCGACATGGTGGGCGAATTCCCCGAATTACAAGGCATCATGGGCGGCTATTACGCAAGGCACGATGGCCTGTCGACTGAGGTTGCACAAGCCATTGAAGACCATTACAAACCGCGTTTTGCGGGTGACGAGTTGCCGCGCAACCCAGTGGGTGTGGTTGTCGCATTGGCAGACAAATTGGAAACCTTGGTGGGCATGTTCGGCATTGGCAACTTGCCCACGGGCGACAAGGACCCGTTCGCCTTACGACGCCATTCGCTGGGCCTGGTTCGCATGTTGATCGAGCGAAATTTAAACCTGTCGCTGCCTGACCTCGTGCAACAGGCCAGTACCAGTTTTGGCAGCAAGTTGGCAGACACCGCAACCAGCAACGCGCAACTGCTGCAATTTGTCTACGAGCGCGTTTCTGGCTATTTGCGGGACTTGAGTTATTCAGCCCAGGAGGTTGATGCAGTGATTGCATTGCGACCCATGTGGGGTGAATTTCCAAAGCGTTTGGCCGCGGTGCGGGCCTTTGCCGCCCTGCCTGAAGCACCGGCTTTGGCCGCAGCCAACAAGCGGATTGGCAACATCCTGAAAAAGACTGACGCCGTAGACGCCCATGTGAGTCCAGTGTTGCTTCAGGAGCCCGCCGAAATTTCGCTTTATGCAGCATTGCAAGAGGTCGGCTCAAAGGCCGATTCCCAGTTTCACGCGGGCGATTACGCGGCGTCTTTGCAAACGCTGGCAGCCTTGCGAACGCCTGTTGACGCCTTTTTTGATGGCGTCATGGTCAATGCCGAAGCCTTGGATTTGCGTTTGAATCGCTTGGGTTTGCTCACTTCTTTGCATGCGGCCATGAACCGTGTGGCAGACTTGTCGAAACTCGCAGCCTAAGAGCAATGCATTTTTTATCCAATATTGCCCAACCCTGTCGACACCTCATAGCCCATAGTTCTTCACCATGAAGCTAGTCATTCTTGACCGCGACGGCACCATCAATGCCGACAGCAACGAGTACATCAAGTCGTTCGACGAATGGATGCCATTGCCGGGTGCGCTTGAGGCCATCGCCCGACTCAACCATGCGGGCTGGCATGTGGTGGTTGCCACCAACCAGTCTGGGTTGGGGCGGGGTTTGTTCGATGTGGCTTCGCTGAACGCCATGCACACCAAAATGCACAAACTTCTGGCAGCGGTGGGTGGGCGAATTGATGCTGTTTTTTACTGCCCCCATACACCCGACGACGGCTGCCATTGTCGCAAGCCGGCGCCTGGGCTTTTTGAGCAAATTGGCGAGCGTTATGGCATTGACCTCAAAGGTGTTCCGGTCGTAGGCGATGCCAACCGCGACATCGTCGCTGGTGCTGTCGCAGGTTGTGAGCCCCATTTGGTGTTGACGGGCAACGCGGGCGTTTACCGGGGGCAAGACCTGCCTTCAACCTTCCCGGCGCACACCCGCGTTCATGAAGATTTGGGTGCCTTTGCCGACTGGCTGGTCGCCAAGCATCTGCCAGCACCGGCAATGGTTGCGACTTGACCGATGTAGCACGCCGCCTCGCAGAATCCACCTAGAAATTAGAATTGTTTTAAGCACCATGGCCGCCATCAGATCGTTCATTCATATGCTCTGGATGCTGATCACAGTGATCCCGGTTGCCTTCTGGATGGTGGCCGCCGCACCATTTGCCAGCCCTAAACACTTGCTGGCTTCTGCAAACGGTTTTCTGGCCTGTGCCATGTATGGCTTGCGTGCTATTTGTGGGGTGAACTGGAAGGTGATGGGTCTTGAAAACCTGCCAGGGCTTGACGCCAATGGCAAGGTGTTGCCGGCCATTTTGTTGGTCAAGCACCAGTCCACGCTCGAGACTTTTTTGATGCCCTTGATCATGCCAAGACCCTTGGCCTACGTGTTCAAAAAAGAGATTCTGTACATTCCCTTTTTTGGCTGGGGCATTGGCCGTTTGGAAATGGTGCACATCGACCGCAAGCTGGGCAAGCAGGCGTTTCAAAAGGTGGCCGAGCAAGGTCGCGAGTTATTGGACAAGGGCACCTGGGTCATCATGTTTCCTGAGGGCACCCGCATCCCACGTGGCAAGGTCGGGCAGTACAAGTCGGGCGGCACCCGCTTGGCAGTGGAAACCGGCGCGCCGGTTGTTCCAATTGCGGTAACGTCTGCCAAGTGCTGGCCGCGCAAGGCTTTTATCAAGACGCCGGGCACGATAGAGGTGTCCATCGGCAAACCCATTCCCAGCCAGGGCAGAAAGCCCGATGAGTTGATGGTCGAGGTGCAAACCTGGATTGAAGCTGAAATGCGTCGACTTGACCCACAGGCCTATCGATGATGACTTTCAAGGTCGATTATCTTCAAATCATTTGGGTCGCGCGCTAAATTCATTGGTTCAACCCTGCATGTTTCGCCTGCTGCAATTCACGCTCGACTTGTTTGACTCAAGCGCTTCTGCTGTGCCCAAGCAGACAGTGAAACGGACGCGAGCAAGGCGAGCGCCCAAGTCGAAGACGCCTCCCGACGCGGCGCTGTTTGATTTTGCTGTTCCAATTGTTCCAATTGATTCAATGGAACCAGTTGGCGCATTTGGCCCAGTCGACATGCCGGTCCCA
The DNA here is from genome assembly GCA_031386665.1 of Rhodoferax sp. GTDB lineage: Bacteria > Pseudomonadota > Gammaproteobacteria > Burkholderiales > Burkholderiaceae_C > JANYCG01. The sequence goes on from JANNCN010000023.1 coordinate 28,899, forward strand.
GCGGTCAACGTTCAAAACCTCACGGCAAGTTCAATCCAAGCGGTGACCGAGACATCTGCTCAACAGCTCGCTGATGTGGTTTTGCCAGCCAATTTTCGGCACCCCAAAGCCAACCGCGAATCCCGCCTAGGCAGCGCTCAGGTGGCCTACCATTTCAGGCGCGCCAAGCGCCGGACTATTGGATTTTCTGTTGGCCCTGACGGCTTGGTCGTGAGCGCTCCCAATTGGGTGCCTTTGTACGAGGTTGAGGCTGCACTCAAAGAAAGGGCCCAGTGGATCCTGAAAAAACTGGGCGAAACGCGCGAACGGCGTGACCGGCTGGAATCTGCGCGAATTGAATGGCGTGATGGAACCCAGATTCCCTTTTTGGGTGAGCAAGTGAGGGTTGTTTTGGATCCTGAGCACTCGTTCAAAGCCAGTGGCGCCGAGCTGACTTTGGACGCCCCTCTGGGTGGCGCTGCAATTGCTGCGGGGAATGATGTCGGCAGGGACATCGTTGTAGCGGCACAAAAAACTTTGCGGGTAGCGCTGCCACACAACGCTGCGCCAGAGCAAGTGCGGGACGCCGTGCAGGCGTGGCTGATGCGACAAGCCAAGGCTATTTTCATCCAGCGGCTAGAGCATTTTGCGCCGCAACTCAAAGTGCATTGGACTAAGCTTTCACTAAGCAGCGCGGGCACCCGGTGGGGCAGTGCCAGTTCCAACGGCTCAATTCGATTGAATTGGCGGCTGATTCATTTCAAACAATCGGTGATCGACTACGTGGTGGCCCATGAATTGAGCCATTTGCAAGTCATGGACCATAGCCCCCGGTTTTGGGACACAGTTCGCACGGTGATGCCCGACTACGCAATTTTGCGCGCCCAACTGAAAGACGACAGCTTGCCGCGTTGGACGTGAATTCATTTCAATGCAGCGAATTTGGCCCGGTATCGCTTGCTGAATCCGCTAGCAAGGCGGACGACAGGCGCACCCGCTGCGACAGCTCCCGGGCAATATTGCGAGTGATTTTGAGCGCCGCCAGCGGCTGCAGCTCAAGCAATGTCGAAATCGCCTGATTGTCAAGCAGCAGGGCCTGCACGGGACTGTCTGCCCAGGCTGTGGCCGAGCGGGTTTTGCCGTCAATGAAGCCCATTTCACCGACAAACTGACCTGGGCCAAAAGTGGCCAAGCGAGTCGACGCGTCGCCCTGGCCGGTCAAAATGCTGACACCGCCCGACTCCAGGAGCCAGATGCCATCTGCCAAGGCGTCTTTGCGAAAAAGCACCTCCCCTTTGGTGACGATCCGGTGCTGTCCCAATGCCAGCACCGCGTCGAGTTCGTCGGGTAGCAGGTCCTGAAGCAAGTTGTTGGCGGGCAGAGGGCGCGACAGCAAACCGCCGGTCATGACAGTTGAATTCATCAGTACCGAGTCTTCGCAGGCCTCAATGCCACGGTCTAGGTCAATGCAAAACTTGACGTCAATGGCAGACTGAAGCCGAAGGCGCAGGTGGGTTGCCCGAGTTTTTTGCAGCCCCGTCAGGATGACCTTCAGGCGCCGATCTGTCAGTGCTTTGACCAACCAACCCACAGCGTCCACGCCGCTGGGGTCTACGTCATGCACTTGGCTCACATCGATCACGACCACGGTGGCCTCCGGGTGTAAGTCATCAGCGAGCTGCATCAAACGGGAACTGTTGCCAAAAAACAGATGGCCGTTGAGTTTCAAAACGCCCGCCCGGTGAAATGTCCGTGCCAGATTTTGGGTCTCACTAGCGCTTCTGACCCGCCGAGAATGGTGTTGATCCAGGTAGCCCCATTGCGCCGTCAAATTGCCAGAAACCCTTCGCAGCACTGCCAGACAAGATAAGGCCACTCCAATCCCGCAGGCCCAGATCAAATTGCCAAAAAAGGCGACGAGCGTGATAGCAAAGGTGATCCAAAACCCAAGATCCTGTGTGCCGGATACGCCCCTTTGCCGGGTGCCTACCATGGTGCGCAAGCGGCGCATGAAGGCTGGGTCGGCCATCACCATCGCCTGCATGAAGAACAGCCCCGCAACCACGCCAGCAGGCAACGCCATAAGCCAGGGCCCAAGCGTCAACAACACAGCACCAGTCATCACAAGGCAAAGGGCCGACGCCAAAGGGCCTCGCCCTCCGTCAAGCCAGCTAGAAACACTTCGAACCGGGCTGCCGCTGCTGGGTACGCCACCGAGCAAAGCGCTGAATGAGTTGGCGCCACCCAATACAAACAATTCACGGTTGGCGTTGTAGCGTGCCCCAAATCGTGTTTCCATGACGGCGGCGGCAGTGAAGGTTTCAAGAATCATGACCAAGGCCAGCGTCACGGCACCGGGCAGACCGATGGTTGCCAGCCGCACAAAGTCTTGCCCAGTCAATGAAGGCCACAACATCACCGACACCCAATTGGGCTGCCAGTCGGGTCTGATGCTGGTGCCTGGTGCCAGCGCTACGGGTTGAAGATAAAAAGCAATTGCGATCCCAATGAGAGGTGCCACGATGACAGCGGGCACTGCCCCCAGTGCGCGAACTCGGGTTGTGAGGTACGGCCAAACTGCATAGACTGAAATCATCACGCCCGCAATCAGCGCTGCCATCGCACCATGAGGCACTATTTTTTGAACGGCCAAAGCGATGAGTACCAAGGCAATGCCTGTGCTGATGCCAGACGTCACCGGTGTAGGAATCATCTTAAAGACATTGCCAAGTTTCAAAACGCCTGAGAGCAGCACCAGCCCGCTCGCCAGCAAAAACATGAGACTGCCCGCCGCAAGGCCCAGCATAAGTTGCTGCGTTGAAAGATTCACAACGCCTGTGGTTGGTGCGCCCGTGGCCAGACACAACTGCCAAATCAGCCCGATGTAGGCGACCAAAGATGCCGTTCGAGCGCTGGGCATGACCGCAGCCTGGCCCCTGAGCAGCAATGCGGCCAGATGAATGACGGTAGCGGTGACCAGGGTCGCCCAAAACCCGGCGGCCATGGCCTGCGGACCTAAAAAACTGACAAATAACAAGAGTGGGCTGATCACGTTGATCAAGCCTTGCAAAGACGCAGCAACTGCGCCTTTTAGCTCTGAGACGAACTTGGTTTGGGTAGCCATGGCGCTACATCAATGGGAACTTGGTGGGCAAGGTTAAGGTGTGATGGCGTGGCAATGCAGCCCCAAGTATCGTGCAAAGATTGAGGGAAATCTTGCAATGATCGCGCAGGTACCCTGCAAGCGACGTGGCCGAAGTCAACGCCTGACTTTTATCAGCCCCGAGTTTGATCAGACCCGTGAAAACCGCAAGGTGCCTTTGGCGTCACGGTGCCGCTTCAGCTTGCCTTCAAACCATAGCTTGTGCAAGTGCGCGACTGCTTCGCCCATGGCAAAGGTTATTTGGTGTAAGTCCAACTCGCGCTTGAACATGATGGGAACGATATCGGCGCCACTGCAAGGCTGGGCTGCACAGGCTTGCATCACTTCTTCCAGACGGTCATTGTGGTGATCATGCAATTGCCGAATTCGGATGTGCAGGCCGGTGAAAGGTTTGCCGTGCGCGGGCAGGGTTAGGGTGTCAGGGTGCAACGGATCAAACTTGTCAACAGAGTCGAGAAACTGCTTTAACGGGTTGGCCTCTGGCTCGTTCTCGTGAACGCTGACATTAGTTGAAATGCGAGGCAGCATCATGTCGCCACCTATAAGAATACGGCTTTCTGCGCAATACAGGGCGATGTGTTCAGGCGCATGGCCATAGCCGCTGATGCATGCCCAGTTGCGTCCGCCAATGACAACCGTATCGCCGTCTTGCATGCGCTTGAAGTTGCGGGGAACTTCGGGCACCAGGTTGCTAAAGTAATTCGTGCGCGCTCGAATCTGCCTGAGGTAATCGGCGTTGAAAAGTCCGTGGGACTCAAAAAACGCGGCCGAATGATCACCGCCGCCGAAGCCCGTAGGGCTGATAGAAGCCAACCTTGCAACACCATAGTCGGTTGCGCTGATCCATAGGCGGCAGTCGTGATCAGGTGTTGTCCAGTGGTCGCAGATCCAGGCTGCCAAGCCGATATGGTCTGGATGCATATGGGTGCAAATGACACGCAAAATAGGCAAGCCTTCCAGCGAGCCGTCAAATATTTGCTGCCACTGAGCTTTGGACTCGTCGCGCGAGATGCAACAGTCCACAACTGTCCAGCCTTGTTGCTTGCCATTCGGGCCGTCCAATTCGTCACGCAGCAGCCACAAGTTAATATGGTTCAACGCGAAGGGCAGCGCCATGCGAATCCATTTCACACCTGGAGCCACCGTGTACGTTGCGCCAGGCTCTGGCAGAGTGTCCCCTAGTGGGTAGCAAAGCTCTTTTTCAAGTTCATTCATGGACAAAATAAATTGAGTGATAATCCATCAACTAATTGACGTTTACGTAAACGTCAACCGGAAAATCAATTGTAGAGTGCGCTCAAAATTGCGCTGTCACCTTGGGGTTTCTCCTCACAATTCAATCCATGCGGGCCTCTCCAAAACACCATTCGACGTCATGAGTCAGACCTACAGCATCAGTGATTTAGCCCGAGAGTTTGACTTGACCACGCGGGCAATGCGGTTTTATGAAGACATGGGGCTTTTGCAGCCAACCCGTTCAGGGCCGCAACTTAGAAATCGTGTTTATAGCGGTCGTGACCGAACGCGTCTTAAGCTGACTTTGCGGGCCAAGCGCTTGGGCTTGTCGCTGACTGAGGCCAAAGAAATCATTGACATTTATGACAGTCCCCGTGACACCGGAGCGCAGCTGAAAAAGTTTTTGGCTATTTTGCACGACCATCGCGCAGAGCTTGAGGGGCAAATGGCAGAATTGCAGGCCAACCTGGATGAAGTGAAGACGCACGAAAAAGAAGCGAAAACACTGCTTGCCAAAACTGAAATCAAATTGAATTCCAAAACAAAGCCGGAACCAGCATCGAAATTGGAGGAAAAACAATGAACCTACCTGGCCTGAATTTCCAATTGGGTGAAGACGTGGACGCGCTGCGCGACGCAGTGCGGGAATTTGCCCAAACCGAGATAGCACCGTGCGCCAGCGACATTGACAGCAAAGATCAATTTCCGATGGATTTGTGGGTCAAGTTGGGCAGTTTGGGCGTTTTGGGCATTACCGTCAGCGAAGAATACGGCGGCGCCAACATGGGCTATTTGGCCCACATGGTGGCGATGGAAGAAATTTCTCGTGCATCAGCATCAGTGGGTTTGAGCTACGGTGCCCACAGCAACTTGTGCGTGAACCAGATCAAGCGCAACGGAAGTGCTGAACAGCGCCAAAAGTACCTGCCCAAATTGATCAGCGGCGAGCATGTCGGCGCGCTTGCCATGAGCGAACCCGGTGCGGGCTCTGACGTGATCAGCATGAAGTTAAAGGCCGAAGACAAAGGCGGCTACTACTTGTTGAACGGCAGCAAAATGTGGATCACCAATGGTCCAGATGCCGACACGCTGGTCGTGTATGCCAAAACGGAGCCTGAGCTGGGTGCGCGGGGGGTCACGGCCTTTTTGATTGAAAAATCGATGAAAGGCTTTTCTGTAGCGCAAAAGCTTAATAAATTAGGCATGCGCGGCAGCCATACCGGTGAGCTGGTGTTTGACAACGTGGAAGTGCCTGCCAGTCAAATATTGGGTGGCTTGAACAGTGGCGCCAAAGTGCTAATGAGTGGTTTGGACTATGAACGCGCTGTGTTGACTGGCGGACCGCTAGGCATCATGCAAAGCGTAATGGACAGCGTTGTCCCCTACATTCATGAACGCAAGCAATTCGGCCAAAGCATTGGCGAGTTTCAGTTGATTCAGGGCAAAGTTGCAGACATGTACACCGTGCTGCAGGCTGGAAGGTCGTTTGCCTACACCGTTGCAAAAAATCTGGATTTGCTGGTTCAGCAAAACAATGGCGAGCACGTGCGCCATGTCCGCAAAGACTGCGCCTCGGTCATTTTGTGGTGTGCAGAGAAAGCCACCTGGATGGCGGGCGAGGGCGTGCAAATTTTCGGTGGCAATGGCTACATCAATGACTACCCGTTAGGGCGCTTGTGGCGTGACGCCAAGCTCTACGAAATTGGCGCAGGCACCAGCGAAATTCGTCGAATGTTGATTGGGCGAGAGCTGTTTGCGGAGACGATGTGAGTTCGTTGCTTGGGGCGAGTACTTCAAAATTTCACTGAATAAATGAGCAATTCAATTCAAGACCTCTTTGTCCACAACCGGGCGTGGGCAGCACAAATGGAGCGCGAGCGGCCGGGGTTTTTCACCAATCTCAAAAGCCAGCAATCGCCCAAGTACATGTGGATTGGTTGCTCTGACAGCCGCGTTCCGGCCAACCAGATCACGGGATTGGAGCCTGGCGAAGTGTTTGTGCACCGCAATGTCGCCAACGTGGTGGTGCATTCGGATTTGAATGCGCTGTCCACCATTCAGTTTGCAGTGGAACGCCTGAAAGTGCAGCACGTGATGGTGGTAGGCCACTATGGCTGTTCGGGCGTGCAAGCAGCGTTGGAAGGGGCTCGCATCGGTTTGGCAGACAACTGGCTGCGGCACATAAAGGACGTTCGCGATCGACATCGCAATTTACTGGACGCCATACCCGAGCGTGCGCGTCACGATGCCTTGGTGGAGCTCAACGTGATTGAACAAGTGATCAACGTAGCTCAAAGCACTGTGCTTCAAGACGCGTGGAGTCGAGGCCAAACCGTCAGCCTGCACGGTTGGGTTTATGGCGTGCATGACGGCTTGCTCAAGGATTTAATGTTGACCGTGTCTGCCAACGAATCGCTTGACCAGTATTACAAATCGGCGATAGACGGTGTCGCCCTCGCCCTTCGCCATTGATTCCCAAGACGAGCTGAAACCATGGCAGAAGTCAACAATTTCCCTCAACGCCTTGATTCGTCGCTAGCCTACGACATCGCCAAAGCCATGATGGATGGCTTCAATCGGCACTATCGACTGTTTCGCACCGAATCGTCGCGTGCCAAGCACCGTTTTGAAACCGCGGACTGGCACGGCCAGCAGCGAGCGCAGCGTGAACGCATTGAGTTTTACGACCTTCGCGTCAAAGAATGTTCGATTCGGTTGGAGCGTGAATTCAAAGCGGGCGATCAGCCCATGGACATTTGGCAGCAAGTCAAGTTGCACTACATCGGGCTTTTGGTCAACCACCATCAGCCTGAACTGGCTGAGACATTTTTCAATTCGGTGACCACCAAAATCCTGCACCGCACGCATTTTCACAACGACTTTATCTTTGTTCGACCGGCTGTCAGCACCGAGTATATTGAAAACGGCGAGCCAGAAGCCCGCCCTACGTACCGCGCGTACTACCCCACCCGTGAAAGCATGGTGGAGGTGATGGTCACCATGGTGCAAGACTTTGACTTGCGGGTGCCTTTTTCAGACCTCAAGCGCGATGCCGCTTATGTCGTCAAGGCGATGGACGGCAAGCTGCTGGATGCGAAGCTGCGGGCCAATTTTCAGATCCAGGTGCTGACCAGCTTGTTCTACCGCAACAAAGGGGCCTATCTGGTTGGTAAGTTGATCAATGGATTTAACGAATTTCCATTTGCTTTGCCTATTCTTCATGACGGCCATGGCAAGCTGGCAATCGATGCCGCCCTGTTTGGCGAAGACGATTTGCTGATGCTGTTCAGCTTCGCCCGCGCCTACTTCATGGTGGACATGGAAATTCCGTCGGCGTATGTTCAGTTCTTGCGCAGCATGATGCCGCGAAAGCCGCGCAATGAAATTTATAGCGCGCTGGGCCTGCAAAAGCAGGGCAAGACGCTTTTCTACCGCGATTTTTTGCACCACCTTCGCCACTCCAGTGACAAGTTTCGCATCGCTCCGGGCATCAAAGGCATGGTCATGCTGGTGTTTGATCTGCCTTCATTTCCCTATGTGTTCAAGGTCATCAAAGACTATTACCCGCCTCAAAAAGACACCACCCGCGAACAAATCAAGGGCAAGTACCTATTGGTGAAGCAACACGACCGCGTGGGGCGCATGGCCGACACGCTGGAGTACAGCGAGGTGGCTTTCCCCCGCGAGCGTTTTGACGAAGAACTCATTGCCGAAATTGAAAAGTTCGCCCCCAGTCAGCTTGAGATCAGTGACCGCGATGGCGATGGCCAAAATGAGGTCATCATCAAGCACGTCTACATTGAGCGGCGCATGATTCCGCTGAACATTTACCTGCAAGAGGCGTTTGATGCAGGTGGCGCTGACCCGCGCCTGCCCGCTTCGGGTGCCCGCGCCCGGGAGCAAATTGAACGTGGCGTGGTTGAGTATGGCAACGCCATCAAAGACCTGGTTGCCGCGAATATTTTCCCAGGCGACATGCTTTGGAAAAATTTTGGCATCACACGCCACGGCAAGGTTGTTTTTTACGACTACGACGAGATCGAGTACATCACCGACTGCAACTTCCGCGTGGTTCCGTCGCCGCGCAATGAAGAAGATGAAATGAGTGGCGAGGTTTGGTACAAAGTCGGGCCCAAAGACGTGTTTCCAGAAACGTTTGGCCCCTTTTTGCTGGGCAACCCGGCCGTGCGCAGTGTTTTCATGAAGCACCATGCCGACTTGCTGGAAGCCAAGTTCTGGCAAGGCCATAAAAACCGAATATTGGAGGGGCATGTTTTTGACGTGTTCCCCTATGAGCGTGAAAAGAGATTTGTCAACTTTGAGGAGCACACCAGTGTCTGACCCCCTAAAGCAAGCCCAAGGCCAAGCCCAAGCCAACTCAGCTGCCGACCCCGTTGTCATCGTCGGGGCCGCCCGTACGCCTATGGGTGGCTTTCAAGGCGATTTTTCGTCGCTGGCAGCGCACGATCTGGGTGGCGCTGCAATCAAAGCGGCCGTCGAACGTGCTGGCGTTGGTGCCAGTTTGGTGACTGAAGTGCTGTTTGGCAATTGCCTGATGGCTGGGCAGGGCCAGGCGCCCGCGCGGCAAGCGGTGTTCAAAGGCGGTTTGCCGATCAGCGCGGGCGCGGTTACCTTGTCCAAAATGTGTGGCTCTGGCATGAAGGCGGCTATGATGGCGCACGACATGCTACTGGCCGGCAGCCATGATGTGATGGTGGCAGGCGGTATGGAGAGCATGACCAACGCCCCACATTTGCTGCTGAAAGGGCGCAGTGGCATTCGCATTGGCCATGACCGCGTGATGGACCACATGATGCTGGATGGGCTGGAAGATGCCTACGAGGCGGGTCGTTCCATGGGCACGTTTGGTGAAGACTGCGCGGCCAAATACAGCTTCACCCGCGCGCAGCAAGATGCGTTTGCCACCGCCAGCGTGCAGCGTGCACAAGCAGCCACCACGTCCGGCGCATTTGCCGCCGAGATCACGCCCGTGACAGTCAAGGGCCGTGCTGGCGACACCGTGATTTCTATCGATGAAGGGCCAGGCAAGATCAAGCTGGACAAAATCCCTGCGTTGAAACCAGCGTTCAAAAAGGAAGGCACGATCACCGCAGCCAGCAGTTCCAGCATCAACGATGGCGCGGCCGCGATGGTGCTGATGCGGGCATCAACCGCGGCCAAACTGGGCCTGAAACCGCTGGCCAAAATTGTGGCCCACGGCACGCATGCGCAAGAACCCAACTGGTTTGCCACAGCCCCGCTCGGTGCCGTGAACAAGGTCTTGGCCAAAGCGGGCTGGTCGGTGAAAGACGTGGATCTGTGGGAAGTGAATGAGGCCTTCGCTGTGGTGCCCATGGCCCTGATGCACGAACTGAAGTTAGGCCACGACATTGTGAATGTGAACGGCGGTGCTTGCGCTTTGGGTCACCCGATTGGTGCCAGTGGCGCGCGCATCATGGTGACTTTGATGTACGCCCTGAAGGCCCGCGGGCTGAAAAAAGGCGTAGCCACCCTGTGCATTGGTGGCGGCGAGGGAACCGCCGTTGCGATTGAAATGCTGGGATGATTTCAGTCTGTAGCGTTAGACCTTCTGCCCAGAGCCCAAGCCGGAGCCTGCCTTGATCCTGAATTCTGACCAAGAAATGATTCGCGATGCGGTGCGCAGCTTTGCGCAGACCGAGTTGTGGCCCAACGCCGCAAAATGGGACAAAGACCATCATTTCCCGCGTGAAGCGCACAAGGGATTGGCGGCACTGGGGGCTTACGGCATTTGTGTACCCGAAGAGTTTGGCGGGGCCAATCTGGACTACGTCACCCTGGCCCTGGTGTTGGAAGAAATTGCGGCGGGGGACGGTGGTACCAGCACGGTCATCAGCGTGACGAACTGCCCAGTTAATGCTATTTTGCTTAATTTTGGCAATGCGGCGCAAAAGAAAAAATGGCTTGAACCCTTGGCGCAAGGCCACCTGTTGGGCGCGTTTTGTCTGACCGAGCCGCATGTGGGCTCTGACGCGTCAGCGCTCAAAACCACGGCTGTGAAAGATGCCAATGGCTATGTGATCAACGGCGTCAAGCAATTCATTACCAGCGGCAAAAATGGCGACGTGGCCATTGTGATTGCCGTGACTGACAAAGCGGCGGGCAAGCGTGGCATGAGCGCTTTCATTGTGCCCACCAACGCGCCAGGCTATGTGGTGGCCCAACTGGAAGATAAACTGGGTCAGCACTCCAGCGACACCGCGCAAGTCAATTTTGACAATTGCCGCATTCCCGCTGAGAACCTGATTGGCCAGGAAGGCGAGGGCTACAAAATTGCACTCGGGGGGCTGGAGGGAGGTCGCATTGGCATCGCCGCGCAAAGCGTGGGCATGGCCCGCAGTGCATTTGACTGCGCTTTGGCCTATGCCAAACAACGCGAAAGTTTTGGTCAGCCCATTTTCAACCACCAAGCGGTGGGTTTCAGGCTGGCCGATTGCGCCACCCAAATCGAAGCGGCCCGTCAGTTGATTTGGCATGCAGCGTCATTGCGCGACGCGGGCCGCCCCTGCCTGAAAGAAGCGGCGATGGCCAAGCTGTTTGCGAGCGAGATGGCCGAGCAAGTTTGCAGCGCAGCCATTCAAACCTTGGGCGGCTATGGTTATGTGAGCGACTTCCCGGTAGAACGCATTTACCGCGACGTGCGGGTGTGCCAAATTTACGAAGGAACCAGCGATGTGCAAAAAATCATCATCCAGCGCAGTTTGTAAGCGCTTCGCCCATGATCGGTGCTGTCCAGCGTGGCACGCAGTCAGCTAAGATTGCTATAATATAAATAGCAAACTATCTATATTATTAGAGAGCTAGAGGTCTATTCCGTTCATAAATAGGCAAAGAATCCAATTTTACTCCAAATTTGCCACATTTGTGGTAAAAATGGCACTCTTTCATCAATTCGCCCAACCAGAGCCAGCCCACCATGCCCATTACCAAAAGCGCCATGCAACTCGTTGACGAGGCCATGAAAGAGGTCAAAACCTATTCGGTCGATTCTGTTCGCGCCCGCATGGGCTCGGCCGACCTGCTGATTGTCGATATTCGTGACGTGCGCGAGCTTAGCGACGGCACCGTCAAAGGCGCGTTTCATGCGCCGCGCTGCATGCTCGAATTTTGGGTAGACCCCGCGTCGCCGTACCACAAGAAGTTATTTGCCGATGAAAGCAAAGAGTTCGTCATGTTTTGTGGCGCGGGCTGGCGCAGTGCATTGGCCGCCAAAACCCTGCAAGACATGGGCATGACCAACGTTGCGCACATTGACGGTGGGTATGCTGAGTGGGTCAAATTGGGTGGGCCGACCGAGACGTTGGAAGAGCGCAAAGCGCAGCGCAGCAAGCCGGCATGAAATACCAAGCCGTGCTGTTTGACTGTGATGGCGTGCTGGCCGACAGTGAACCGCTGACCAACGGCGTTCTGCGCGATATGCTGCATGAGCTGGGTTGGGAACTGTCGGTCGAAGAATGCATGCGCCTCTTTGTTGGCAAGGCTGTCAAAGACGAGATGGCCCAAATCGCTGTTCAAACCGGGCAGACTTTAACTGCCGACTGGCAGGCCGAATTTGTGCGTCGGCGCAACCTGGCGTTGCAGACCAGTTTGCAGGCGATTCCGCAAATTCACGGTGCTGTTAAGCAGATTCATGCGCAGCAGAATGGGGCCATCGCCTGCGCGTCAGGGGCAGACCGCTTCAAAGTTGAAATGATGCTGCGCCACTTGAAGTTGATCGACTATTTTGAAGGCCGCATTTTCAGTGGCTATGAAATGCCGCGCTCTAAACCTTTCCCTGATGTTTACCTGGCCGCAGCGTTGGCGCTGGACGCAGTGCCCGAGCAATGTGCCGTGATTGAAGACACGGTGACGGGTGTGCGCGCAGGCGTGGCCGCGGGTGCGACAGTGTTTGCCTATTCACCTATCACCACTTTGCACGTGAGCGGGGCAGAACTGAAGGCTGCAGGTGCCCACCATATTTTCAATAACATGGCCGAGCTGCCCGCCCTACTAGCTGGCTAAGCTGCAAAGCAATTGAATGCCTCGAACGTCTTCAAAAAAGTGATCTAGACCATGCCCCTTATCGAGTCCAAACTCAACGCCCGCTCTGCGGAGTTTCAGGCCAATGCAGCAGCCCTTCGTGCGGCGGTCAATGACCTGAATGCCAAGCTAGTGGTCTCCTTCAAAGGCGGTGGCGACGCGGCGCGGGCCAAGCACACCGCACGCGGCAAGCTGCTGCCGCGAGAACGAGTGCAAATGTTGCTTGACCCTGGCACGCCGTTTTTGGAACTGTCGCCCTTGGCCGCACTCAGCATGTACCCTGACCGCGACGGCACGGACAGCGCGCCTTGCGCAGGCGTCATCACCGGCATTGGCCGTGTCAGCGGTGTCGATTGTCTGATTGTCTGCAATGACGCGACAGTGAAAGGCGGCACTTACTACCCCATGACGGTCAAAAAGCATTTGCGTGCGCAAGAAATTGCTCAGCAAAACAACCTGCCGTGCATTTACCTGGTCGATTCTGGCGGTGCCAATTTGCCCAACCAGGATGATGTGTTTCCAGACCGCGATCACTTTGGCCGAATTTTCTTCAACCAGGCCAATATGAGCGCCCAAGGCATCGCGCAGATCGCGGTGGTCATGGGTTCGTGCACAGCGGGCGGTGCCTACGTGCCCGCAATGAGCGATGAGACCATCATCGTCAAAGGACAAGGCACCATATTTTTGGGTGGCCCGCCCTTGGTTAAAGCGGCAACGGGTGAGGTGGTGTCGGCTGAAGATTTGGGCGGTGGCGACGTGCACACGCGCTTGTCGGGTGTGGCAGACCACTTGGCGTCCAACGACCCGCATGCACTGGCCTTGGCGCGCAATGTGGTCAAAACCCTGAACCGCCAAAAGCGCTTGCCGCTCAAAGTTCAGCAGGCTACCGCGCCAAAGTATGCGCCAGAAGAAATGTACGGCGTGATTCCGGCCGATACCCGCAAGCCTTACGACGTTCGTGAAGTGATCGCCCGCATTGTGGATGGCTCCGAGTTTGATGAATTCAAAGCCCGTTTTGGCTCCACCCTGGTTTGCGGCTTTGCGCACATTGAAGGCATGCCCGTGGGCTTTGTGGCCAACAACGGCATTTTGTTTTCAGAATCCGCACAAAAGGGAGCGCATTTCATTGAGCTGTGCTGCCAGCGCAAAGTGCCCCTGGTGTTTTTACAAAACATAACGGGTTTCATGGTGGGGCGCAAATACGAAAACGAGGGCATTGCCCGCCACGGTGCAAAGATGGTGACAGCCGTGGCCACCGCGCAGGTGCCCAAATTCACCATCATCATTGGTGGCAGCTATGGCGCAGGCAACTACGGCATGTGTGGGCGGGCTTACTCGCCGCGCTTTTTGTGGATGTGGCCCAATGCTCGCATTTGCGTGATGGGCGGCGAGCAAGCCGCTGGCGTTTTAGCAACCGTCCGCCGCGATGGCATTGAAGCCAAAGGCGGCAGTTGGAGTGCCGACGAAGAAGCCCAATTCAAACAACCCGTGCTTGACCAATTCGCGCACCAGTCGCACCCCTACTATGCCAGTGCCCGGGTGTGGGACGATGGCGTGATCGACCCCGCCGACACCCGCCGCGTGCTAGGTTTGGCGCTGTCTGCCAGTTTGAATGCACCGATTGAGGACACCAAGTTTGGTGTCTTTCGGATGTAACTCGTCGTTCACCTTTCAGTTCAAAACCGCCCATGGACAACATTTACGTCACCGCCGAGCACGAGCAGTTGCGCGAGCAAATCGCGCGCTTCATTGCCCGTGAGGTCGAGCCCTTTGGCGCAACCTGGGAAGACGCTGGAAGCACACCGCGCGAGGTGCTGCGCAAAATGGGCCAAAACGGTTTGCTGGGCTTGATGTACGAGTCGCAGTATGGCGGCGCCGACGCTGATGCGCTGACCAACCTGGTGTTTGCCGAGGCGCTGTCGCAGTCCACCTTTGGCGGCTTCATCATCACGGTGCTGGTTCATACCGACATGGCCAGCCCGCATTTGCACCATGCTGGCAGTGCGGCGCAAAGGGCGCGCTACTTGCCAAGCGTGATTGCGGGCGAAACGATTACTGCAGTCGGCATATCAGAGCCAGGAGCCGGGTCCGACGTGGCAGGCATGCGCATGACCGCTCGACGCGATGGTGACGAATGGGTGTTGAACGGTACCAAAATGTTCATCACTAACGGTGTGCTGGCCAACCTGTACTTCATTGCTGCCAAAACTGGCCTAGCTCGGCATGACGTGTCGATGTTCATTGTCGAAAAAGGCACACCTGGCTTCAGTGTGGGGCGGGCCTTGAAAAAAACCGGCTGGCTGTCCAGCGACACGGCCGAGCTGATTTTTGACAACTGCCGCATTCCCGCTGACAACTTGTTGGGCGAAGAAGGCAAAGGTTTTTATTCGGTGATGAAGAATTTTCAAACCGAACGCATTGCCTTGGCAGCCATGGCGGTGGGCCATTGCACCCAGGCCATCAAGCTGACGCTGGACTACGTGCGTCAGCGCCAAGCCTTTGGCGTAACGCTGTGGGATCAGCAAACCATCCGCCAGCGCATCGCCATGCTGGACGCCAAAACCCGCGCCGCCCGCCAGTTTATGTACCACTGCGCTTGGAGCGTGACCCAAGAGCGTGACATTGTGCAAGAAGTGTCGATGCTCAAAGCCCTGACCGGTGAACTGGTGAACGAGGTGCTGCAAACTTGCCAGCAGTTTCACGGTGGCATGGGCTACATGCGTGAGACCGCCATTGAGCGCCTTTGGCGTGATGCCCGCGTGTTGGGCATTGGCGGTGGTGCGACCGAAGTCATGCTGGAAGAAGTCGCTAAGCGCTATTGAACAGACCTTCAATGACCCACCAACATCCCTCGCATCGCGCATCACTTAGGAAAATCATTCATGGCAGTGCTTGAAGTCACTCGCGCGGGCACGGTGTGCACCGTCACGCTCAACCGCCCCGAGTTTCGCAATGCCTTCAATGCGGAATTGATTGCCGCGTTGACCCAGACCTTCGCAGAGCTTTCAAAACAAGCAGACCTGCGCGCCATTGTGCTCAGCGCCAACGGACGGGCCTTTTGCGCGGGTGCCGACCTGAATTGGATGCAAACCATGGCCCACTACGACTGGGTAGAAAATTTTGAGGATGCCCAAAAGCTGGCCACCATGCTGTGCACCTTGGATCAATGCCCCATTCCCATCATCGGGCGTATTCAGGGCGACTGTTACGCAGGCGGCATGGGCCTGGCGGCTGTGTGCGATGTGTTGGTAGCCTCTGACAACGTGAGCTTTTGCCTGTCAGAAGCCCGCATTGGCTTGCTGCCGGCCACCATCAGCCCTTACGTTTTGCGGGCGATGGGCATGCAGGCCAGCAGGCGCTACATGGTGACAGCAGAGCGTTTTAGCGCAGCGCAGGCGTTGGCGATGGGTTTTGTGCATGAGGTTTGCAGAGCTGCAGAGCTTGACGCTAAGGTTGCAGGGCTGGTTGAAACCGTGGTGGCCAACGGCCCCGCAGCTTCCAGGGCATGCAAATTGTTGGTGCGTGACATCGCAGGCCAACCGATTGCCGATGAGCTGCGTTATGAGACGGCCCGCCGCATTGCCGACATTCGCGCAAGTGACGAAGGCAAAGAGGGATTGCAGTCATTTTTGCAAAAGCGCAAACCCAACTGGGTTTAAAACGCAGCAGCACACTTCAACACAAGGCGTTCATGGACACATTACTTCAGCTTTGGCAATCTCTAACCGGCGTAGCTCAAAAAGGCACCAGTTCAATGGACATGGCGCAGCTTTTAGCGCTGGCTGCTGCCTTGGGTTGGGCCAGCGGCCTGCGCCTTTACGCGGTGGTTTTTATGACCGGCCTGGCGGGTTGGCTGGGGTGGTTGTCATTGCCCCAAGGCTTAGCGGTGTTGCAGCACCCGGCGCTCCTGGCAGGCAGTGTGTTCATGCTGTTTGTTGAATTTTTTGCTGACAAAATTCCGGGTGTCGACACGGTATGGGACTTGGTGCATTCAGTCATTCGCGTACCGGCGGGTGCGGCACTTGCCGCAGGGGTGTTCGGGGCTGACAGCGCGACCATGGGCGTCATGGCAGGCTTGCTGGGCGGCACGTTGGCGGCGACTTCGTTTGCAACCAAGGCGACCACCCGCGCTGCCATCAACACATCGCCCGAACCGTTTTCGAACATCGCCATGAGTCTGGTTGAAGACGGTGCAGTGATTGGCATGATGTGGTTGGCTACCAACTACCCTGTGAGCTTTGGCATTGCCCTGACGATCGTCTTGGTCTTGAGTATTTGGCTGCTGATCGTGCTGTTGCGGTTCTTGAAGTCGTTGGTGGCGCGGGTGCGTGGCTGGGTGGGTGGTGCCACCGTGAGTGAGGCACGCTAGGCCGTGCAGCGTCGTGACTTATTGGGCTGGGCCAGTGGCGCCTGCATGGCGAGCGCGTGTCGTGGCGCGGCCAATGGGCAGACGCTGCCTGACATTCCCGCAACCAACCTGCCAGCGGAGCGTTTGGACATGTTAGCCCGCAGTAGTAGCCGACGCTATGGGTTTGCTGTGCATCCTAGCTATGCCGACAAAGAGCCAGTGCGCAGCCTCTTGCATCAGCATGCTGGCATCATCACCGCTGAAAACGCCATGAAGTGGCGCAACATTGAGAATGCTTTCGGCAGGCGCGATTACACGCAAGCGGACCGGGTGGTGGCTATTGCAACCGAACTGAATGTGCCTTTGCGCGGCCACACAGTGGCTTGGCATCAAGCCACCCCAGGTTATTTGGCGAACGCTACACCTGAACAGTTCACCCAGGCGCAGACGGCGCACTTGCAAGCGCTGATGCTGAGGTACAAGGGCGGTATTCACACGTGGGACGTGCTCAATGAAGCGATAGATGCAGATTCCAAAACCGCCAACGGCATGCGGGATTCGGTGCTGTCGCGTCTATGGGGTGTTGACCGGTATGGCGCACTTTTCGAGCTTGCCCGTGAGGCAGATCCAGCGGCCAAGCTCGCCTACAACGACTACGGGGTTGAGCAAGACGAGCCCTGGTGCGATGCGCGCCGTGAGGTCTTGCTGCGCTTGGTTGAAGGCTGGGTCAAGCGCGGCACTCCCATTGACGTAGTGGGCATACAAGCCCATCTGGATTTGTCACGCCGATTTTCTGCGGTCAAGTTGTTGCGGTTTTTTGACCAGCTGCAGGACTTGGGCCTGAGCGTTCAAATCACCGAGTTGGACGTGCGCGACACGGCGCTCCCAGGTGATGTACCCACGCGCGATAACGCTGTCGCGGCGCTGTACCAAGCTTTTCTGGATGCGTGTTTGAGCCACCCGGCCGTAGAAATGGTGGTGATGTGGAATGTGACCGATGATGACAGCTGGGTTAACCGCTGGACGCAGGGCCAGCAACGCCCAGACAGAACCCCTCAGCGTCCCACTTTGTTCGATCCGCAGGGTCAACCCAAACCTTCGTTCCATGCGGTCGTGCGTAGTTTGCGCGACGCTTCAGTCAAGTTTGATAGTAAGAAGGCCAGACATGTTTAAAAAAATACTGATTGCCAACCGGGGTGAAATCGCCTGCCGGGTGGCCGCTACCTGCAAGCAAATGGCTATCAAAACGGTGGCTGTTTATTCAGATGCCGACGCCAATGCCAAGCATGTCAGCGTGTGTGACGAAGCCGTGCACGTGGGCAGTAGCGCCCCCAAAGACAGCTATTTGAAGTGGGAACGCATTCTGGCCGCCGCCAAGGCCACGGGTGCGCAGGCGGTTCACCCTGGCTATGGTTTTTTAAGCGAGAACGAAGAGTTCGCCCAAGCCTGCGCTGACGCTGGACTGGTGTTCATCGGCCCGCCGCCCTCAGCCATCAGGGCCATGGGTTTGAAGGCTGAAAGCAAACAGCTGATGGGCCAAGCCGGGGTGCCCTTGGTGCCTGGCTATCACGGTGCCGATCAAGACCCGGCCTTGCTGCAACGCGAAGCCGATACCATGGGCTACCCGGTGTTGATCAAAGCCAGCGCAGGCGGTGGCGGCAAAGGCATGCGCGCGGTGGATCGCACTGAAGACTTTGCGCCGGCCTTGGCATCCTGCAAGCGGGAAGCGCTTAACAGTTTTGGCGATGACGCGGTGCTGATCGAAAAGTACGTGCAACGCCCCCGCCACATTGAGATTCAGGTGTTTGGCGACACCCATGGCAACTATGTTTACCTGTTTGAACGCGATTGCTCAGTGCAGCGCCGTCACCAAAAGGTGTTGGAAGAAGCCCCCGCGCCGGGCATGACCGAGGCCATGCGCTGCCAAATGGGAGAAGCTGCGGTGGCGGCGGCCCGTGCTGTGGCGTATGTGGGCGCAGGTACGGTGGAGTTTATTGTGGAGCAGCAAGCCGACGGCCGTATGACGTTCTACTTCATGGAAATGAACACGCGTCTCCAGGTGGAGCACCCGGTGACGGAGGCAATTACTGGGCTGGATCTGGTCGAATGGCAGCTTCGCATTGCCTTTGGCGAGAAACTGCCGCTCTCGCAAGATCAACTGCAAATTCAGGGCCACGCCATCGAGGCGCGCATCTGCGCTGAAAACCCCGACAAGAACTTTCTGCCCGCCACGGGCGCGCTGCAGGTGTACGACTTGCCTGATTGCGCCCAATTCGAACGTGCTGAATTTGGCGTGCGGGTGGACTCGGGCGTTCGCGCGGGCGATGCGATATCGCCCTATTACGATTCCATGATCGCCAAGTTGATCGTGCATGGTGCAACCCGGCAAGAAGCGCTGCAGCGCATGTACGATGCCTTGGCCAAGACGCACATTGTGGGTTTGCACACCAATGTGCAGTTTTTACGAAACGTTGTGCAAAGTGAATCCTTTGCCAAGGCCAATCTGGACACGGCTTTGATTCCGCGAGAAGCCGCTGTGCTATTCAATCAAGAAAAAATTGGCTTGCATTGGGCGGTGGCTGCCGTTGTGGCGCAAACGTTGCTCAATGACCAGGTTCAGGGCGGCTCCACTGCCATGACAGCAGCCAACGGCTGGCAAGACCCGTGGGCTCGTCGCGATGGATGGCGCTCGCACGGACTGACCCAGCGCAAGTTTCAATTTGAGTTTCAGGGCCAGGCATATGCCGCTGTGTTGACCTACCAGCACGATGGCGCGGTGCAACTCGCCATTGAAGGCTCGAGGCAAATGGCGGGTGTTTTGGGGTTTGCACTCGCTGGCGGCGAGATCGACCTGCAATTCAATGGCCAGAGGCGTCGTATCAAGGTTCATCAGCGAGGCGATGTGGCCCATGTGTTTGGCCCTGACGGTGCCACCCAAATCACGGTTGTGGATGTGCTGGCCCACGCGGGCGACGGCCAGGCCGACACGGGCCGTTTGACCGCACCCATGCCCGGCAAGTTGGTGTCTTTTGCCGTGAAGGTGGGTGAGAAGGTGGCCAAAGGCCAGCCGTTGGCCATCATGGACGCCATGAAAATGGAGCACACCATTGCGTCACCCGCAGTTGGCACTGTGGCTGAGCTGTTGTACGCCCCCGGCGACCAAGTGGCCGAAGGTGCCGAACTGCTGAAGTTGGCCCCCTGATGAATGGCCCTTCTGTTTTGGATTTGAACCAATGAGAATTAGTTTCTGCTGCACTGGCACCAAACCCGAACCCTGGCTGGACGGACTGCGCGCCGCTTTGCCACAGGCCAGCGTTGAGCTTTGGGCGCCCGGTGCGCCCTTGGCCGACTACGCCGTGGTGTGGGCGCCGCCCCAACAATTTGTGGATGAGCAAACCGCGCTGAAGGCCATGTTCAACATTGGGGCGGGAGTTGACGCGCTGATGCGCTTGCGAATTCAACCGCAGACGCAACTGGTGCGCTTGGACGATGCAGGCATGTCGGTGCAAATGGCCGAGTACGTGTGCCATGCCGTTATCCAGCATTTTCGGGATTTCGACGGCTACCAAGCCGATGTGGGCGCGGGCAAATGGTCTTACCGCAAGCCGCGCCTGCGGTCTGAATTTCCAATTGGCGTGATGGGACTTGGCGTTTTGGGCGAGCGGGTGGCGCGCGCACTGACACAATTTGATTTCTCCGTGTCGGGTTGGAGCCAGTCCCCCAAAACCATTGCGGGCGTTCGCAGTTTCGCAGGTGCTGCTCAATTTAATGAATTTTTGGCGGGCTGCAAAGTGTTGGTTTGTTTGTTGCCGCTGACCGATTCAACGCAAAACGTGATGAATTTGACCAGCCTGTCCAAGTTGCAAGCCGGTGCCTACGTGATCAACGTAGCGCGTGGGGCGCATTTGGTCGATGCTGATTTGATCCACCTGCTTGACAGCGGCCATTTGGCAGGGGCCACGCTGGACGTGTTTCGCACCGAGCCACTGCCCGCAGTGCACGCGTTTTGGCAGCACCCCAAAATTCGCATCACGCCGCACACTTCGGCGCGCACCCTGCGGCACGAGTCCATTGCGCAAATTGTCGGCAAAATACAAGCCATGGAGCAAGGCTTGCCAATTGCTGGCGTGGTCAACCCGATTCGAGGCTATTGATAGTGAACAGACGCTTGAACGAGCTTTCTCGCAGCGTCAACCCAAGGAGTTTTGATGAGCTTACCCACCAAAGTCAAACTGGTTGATGTCGGCCCCCGCGACGGACTGCAAAATGAAAAGCAAACGGTGCCCTCGGCTGTCAAAGTTGAGCTGGTTCATCGCTTGCAAGCGGCTGGCTTGACCGAGATTGAAGTCACCAGCTTCGTCAGCCCCAAATGGGTGCCGCAAATGGCCGACAACGCGCAAGTGATGGCTGGCATTGTGCGCAAACCAGGCGTGCGCTATTCGGTTTTAACGCCAAACAGCAAAGGGCTTGACGCCGCCATGGCCGCACCGCGCCACCTGTGGCCGGATGAAATTGTGGTGTTTGCCGCAGCCAGCGAATCGTTTAGCCAACGCAATATCAATTGCTCACTTGAAGAGAGCATTGAACGCTTTCGCCCTGTGGCGGAGGTGGCCCGCGCCAACGGTATTTTTGTGCGCGGGGCGATTTCTTGCGCGGTGGGTTGCCCCTATGAGGGTGACGTTGCCCCCGCCAGCGTTGCCAACGTGGCGCGCCTACTCAAAGGCATTGGCGTGCAGCACGTTGGGGTGGCAGACACCATTGGCGTGGGCACGCCAGTCAAAGTGCAGCGTGCGCTGGAGGCGACCCTGCAACACTACGCGCTCAACGATGTGTCAGGCCATTTTCACGATACCTACGGTCAGGCCCTGGCCAACACGCTCATCGCCCTGCAAATGGGCATTTGGCAGTTTGACACCTCGGTCGCTGGCCTGGGCGGCTGCCCCTTCGCCAAGGGCGCAACAGGCAATGTGGCCTCAGAAGACGTGGTTTACATGCTGCACGGCATGGGCATTGACACCGGCATTGACCTTGAAAAGCTCATTGATGCGGGCCACTACATCAGCGATTTTTTGCAACGCAAACCGAATTCTCGGGCAGCTACCGCGCTTTTGAACAAGCGACTGGCTCAAACTGCTGAAGTCGCGGAATCGGCTTGATGTCCCCGAACGAATTGGACTGCACAACCCCTTTGACTCTGGCATGACCTCTCCCAGCGCTGCGCCCAATTACGACTTTTTCACCAAGGCCACTACGCACTTGGTGGCGTCGCCCTGCACCTCGGTTTGCAAAATCAACGTTTCAAGCCAATTGTGTGAAGGCTGTTTTCGCACCATCGACGAAATCGTCGCTTGGTCGCGCATGGACAACGACGCCAAACGCGCCATCTGGGTGCAAATTGGCATGCGGGCGTCAGGGGTGGCCAAACCCTCAGCGACATGAAACACATCACTTTTTATTTAGACTTCATTTCGCCCTATGCCTATTTGGCGTTTGAGGCGCTACCGCAGGTGCTCATGGGGACCAGCTACACAGTGACTTACAAGCCAATTCTGTTCGCAGCTTTGCTTAAACACCACGGCCAGTTGGGCCCCGCTGAAATTCCGACCAAACGCGAATGGACTTACCGACAAGTGCAGTGGCTCGCCCAGCGTCAGGGGGCTCCGCTTCAAATGCCTGCCGCGCATCCATTCAACCCGCTGGGTCTACTTCGTTTGGCGCTGGCCTGCGCGCCCGCCAATCGCTACGTGTGCGAGGTCATTTTCAAGCACGCTTGGGTGGGTGGCGCGGACGCCTCTGGTGCAAATCGCCTGCAAGAGCTGGCTCAGCGTCTCGCGCCTCGTCTGGATGTGAACAGCTCCGAGGTGAAGGATTTGCTCAAAGCCAACACCGACGAAGCGATTCAAAATGGCGTATTTGGCGTGCCAACACTGCAGGTGGATGGTAAAAATTTTTGGGGACTTGACGCTTTGCCCATGCTGCGCGACTATATGCAGGGCGATGCGGGGTTTGATTCAGATGCCTGGGCCAATGCCGCTTTGCTGCCGATAGGCACTGCCAGGCGGAATTGAACGGGCGCTGGTTCAGTTTGGCGTTGAATGGGTAGAATTGGAGAAAAAAGAACCTGCAGGTTCTTTTTTTCCAAAGGGTGCTGTAGGAACCCGTATTTTGAATCATTTAAGCCTCTAGCTCTCGAATAATATAGGTTTATTGCTATTAATAATATAGCATTTTGAGGTTGATCATGTTGTTGGCGGTGGTTGTCCTGAAAAGCCTGGTCGAAATCACCTTGATGGTGATCTTCGGGCGTTTTGTATTGGGCCGTCTGATTGGCGTCCAACGCCAGAGCAATATCATTTGGCAGCTTTTGGACATTACTGCCAAGCCTGCGCTTCGGCTGACTCGCGCGCTCAGCCCTGGTTTTATTCTGGACTGCTACATTCCCTGGCTCGCAGCAAGCTGGCTGGCAGCCGTCTGGCTCATTGCCTTGAAGCTGAAAATCGGCATTTGCTTGCAAATCGGGCTTCTGGCCTGCAAAGTCAATTGAACCCCAAGCACCGCTCCTCGTGGAACAGAAACCTTTGGGTGATCAGCCTGCTGCTGGGTTTGTGGTTTGTTTTGAGCTTTGTGTTGATGTACTTTGCCCGCGAGCTGACCTTCAATTTTTTTGGGTGGCCGTTTTCGTTTTGGGTTGCTGGGCAAGGCGCACCGTTTGCGTACTGCCTCATCATCTTTTTTTATGCCCGGTACATGAATCGGCTGGATGCCGAACATGACCGCGCAGAGGCGGAGGCTTAGTGCCCATTCTGGCCAATGAAAAGAGCTCTGATGCCGAGTTCGGCCGTGGGTTGAACCGGCTTTACACGCGGTACACCATTGGCCTGCTGATTTTCGTTCTGGCGGTTGCGCTGCTAGAGCGCGCAGGCCTGTCCCGAAACAGCATTGGCTACCTTTTTCTGGCAGCAACCGTGCTGCTGTACGCGGGTATCGGCATGATGGGTCGCACCAGTGACCTCGATGAATACTATGTCGCTGGGCGGCGGGTGCCCGCCTTCTACAACGGCATGGCCACGGCTGCAGACTGGATGTCTGCGGCGTCGTTCATCAGCATGGCCGGAACCCTCTACCTGAGTGGATTTGCCGGGCTTGCCTTTGTGATGGGATGGACGGGTGGCTTTTGCCTGATTGCTCTGCTTTTGGCGCCGTACCTGCGCAAGTTTGCAGGGTTCACGATCCCCGATTTTCTGGGAGCTCGATATGACGGCAATTTGCCTCGCGTCATTGGTGCGCTAGGGGCTATTTTGTGTTCGTTTATTTACGTGGTCGCCCAAGTCTACGGAATCGGCTTGATCACCACGCGCTTGACGGGACTGGCCTTCGAAATGGGAATCGTCGCAGGCTTGGCCGGCATTCTTGTCTGCTCATTTCTGGGTGGCATGCGAGCCGTGACCTGGACACAAGTAGCCCAGTACATCGTGCTGATCGTGGCCTACCTCATTCCGGTCATCTGGTTGTCCGTCAAGCACACGGGGTACCCGGTACCGCAATTGGTTTACGGTTACACGCTGGAACAGGTGGGGACCAAGGAAAAGCAGATTTTCAACAACTCCAAGGAGCTTGAGGTTCGTGAAATATTTAGAGCCCGCTCTGCAGAGGCTCGTGAAAAGCTCAAAGATGTCCCCGCCTCCATGGCCATCGACCGGGCGCAGGCCAAAAAGCGGGTAGACGACATCAAAAGCTCATCTGCGTCGTTCACAGAGGTCAGGGCCGCTGAATCTGCATTGGTCGCCTTGCCGCGTGACGTGCCGTCTGCCAACGTGGCTTACACCGCCGCCCTGGTTGGCAATGCTGCTCGGGCAAACCCGCCCGTTCCCCACGCCCAGGCGTTTGTTGGTATCGACGAGGCTGCGCAAAGCGTTGCGCGCAAGAACTTTTTGGCCTTGATCTTTTGCCTGATGATTGGCACCGCTGCTTTGCCGCATATCCTCACGCGCTCTTACACCACACCGACCGTCCGCGCCGCGCGGGAGTCTGTGGGCTGGACAATATTTTTCATCTTTTTGTTGTATTTCACGGCCCCGGCCTTGGCGGTGCTCGCCAAATTTGAGATCTACACCGTGCTGGTGGATACGCCCTTTGATCGACTGCCTGAATGGATTGCCCGATGGAGCGCGGTCGACAAATCTCTGGTGTCCGCGGTTGATGTGAACAAAGACGGCATCTTGCAACTGGCCGAACTCACCTTGGGCGGTGACGTCATCATGCTGGCGGCCCCTGAGATCACGGGCTTGCCATACGTCGTGTCTGGCATGGTCGCGGCGGGTGGTTTGGCCGCTGCGCTGTCGACCGCTGACGGCCTGTTGCTCACCATTTCCAACGCGCTGTCCCACGACATTTATTTCAAAGTTCTCAATCCAAAAGCGTCAAGTGCCAGTCGGGTCATCGCATCCAAAATGTTGCTGCTGGTCACGGCGTTGGTCGCCGCCTATGTTGCAGCTCAGCGGTCGGCAGATATCTTGTTCCTCGTGTCCGCTGCATTTTCGCTGGCTGCGGCAACCTTTTTCCCGGTGTTGACGTTGGGCATCTTCTGGAAGCGGGCAAACAAATGGGGCGCATCAGCCGGCATGGTGGCTGGCCTGGCGACAACGCTCTATTACATGTGTCAAACGCAACGGTGGCTCTTTTCTTTAACCCATTCGGAGTTACCCACGCCAGAGCTGCTCAGGGCGAATATTTGGTGGGACATTGAGCCAATTTCTGCAGGACTTTTTGGCGTGCCCGTCGCCTTTGTTGTGATCATCGTGGTTTCGCTCTTCACACGGCCACCGCCTCAGCACGTGGTCGAACTGGTTGAATTTCTGCGCTCACCTGGCAATCGATCGCTCCGATAAGCCTGCGCGATTTATTGAACGGGCTATCGGGCGGCCTTCGTGGAAAATCGTCAGTTAGCTGTCAGGTATCTGTCAGTTGCTGTTGGTTTCGTGTCAGAGCTTGGTCAGTGCGGTGCCCAACAATGCAGCAGCCCCAAAGCCTTGAGGGCCTTTATACATTTGGAGACAACACTATGGCAACAACGGCTATCGACAAGCCCATGTCGCAGACCGACAAGACGGTGATTTTCGCGTCTTCCCTCGGCACGATATTTGAGTGGTACGACTTCTATCTCTTTGGCGTGATGTCCGCCATCATCGCCGCCAACTTTTTCTCTGCGCTTGACGAAAGCACCCGCAACATCTTCGTGTTGCTGGCGTTTGCGGCTGGTTTTGCGGTTCGTCCCTTTGGCGCTTTGGTGTTCGGTCGCCTGGGCGACATGATTGGTCGCAAATACACGTTCCTGATCACCATTGTGATCATGGGCTTGGCAACCTTCCTGGTGGCGTTTTTACCCACCTACAAATCGGCGGGCATCATTGCTCCCATCATGCTGATTGCGCTACGCATGTTCCAAGGTTTGGCTTTGGGCGGCGAGTACGGTGGTGCAGCCACCTACGTGGCAGAGCATGCGCCTCATGGCAAACGCGGTTTCTACACTTCGTGGATTCAAACCACAGCCACGGTCGGATTGATGCTGGCCTTGATGGTGATCCTTGGCGTTCGCACGTACTTTGGCGAAAAAGAGTTTGCTGAGTGGGCCTGGCGCGTTCCCTATGCACTGTCGGGCATTTTGTTGATCGTATCGATCTGGATTCGCCTGAAATTGAACGAGTCCCCTGCGTTTGCCAAAATGAAGGCCGAAGGCAAGACTTCCAAGTCACCCCTGTCAGAGTCATTTGGTCAGTGGAAAAACCTCAAGATCGTGATCTTGGCCCTGATCGGCCTGACTGCTGGTCAAGCAGTGGTTTGGTATACAGGTCAGTTCTATGCCTTGTTCTTCTTGCAAACCTTCCTGAAGGTTGACGGCCCAACAGCCAACGTGTTGATCGCTGTGTCCTTGATCATCGGCACGCCTTTCTTCATCTTCTTTGGTTCGCTGTCTGACAAGATTGGTCGCAAGCCCATCATCATGGCGGGTTGCTTGTTGGCCTTGGCGACCTACTTCCCGCTGTTCAACGCGTTGACGACTTATGCCAATCCCAAGTTGCAGGCAGCAATCCAAAAATCTCCTGTCACTGTGGAGTCTGATGCGGCCAACTGCGGACTGATCCTGAATTTGACAGGTACCGCCAAGTTCACCAATGCCTGTGACCTGGCCCGGGTTTACCTCTCCAACGCAGGTATCAACTACGACAGCGTGACAAAACCAGGCGCTGTTGCCACCGTGAAGGTAGGCGACAAGGCCATTGCCAGCTACGATGCCAAGGCACCCACGGCCAAGGAAGACAAAGCCCGGTTCGAGAAGGAAGTGCGTGAAGCGCTCAACACGGCGGGCTACCCTGCCAAGGCAGATCCAATTCCGCTGGGATCCAGCAATTGGCTGATGTTGGTGGCGATTTTGACCATCCTCGTGATTTACGTGACGATGGTGTACGGGCCAATCGCAGCCATGCTGGTTGAAATGTTCCCAACCCGAATCCGCTACACATCGATGAGCTTGCCTTACCACATTGGCAACGGCTGGTTTGGCGGTTTCCTGCCAGCCATTTCGTTCTCAATCGTTGCTGCGCAAGGTAACATTTACAGCGGTCTTTGGTACCCCATCATCATTGCAGCCATGACATTCGTTATCGGCGTGATCTTTGTCAAGGAAACCAAAGACGTTGACATTTACGCTAAGGATTAATCCTAGGCTTGTTGACACGAAGGCCCCTCCTGGGGCCTTTTTTTATGATCGGAGATGGACATGTGGAAAATTGCAATCGGATTCGTATTGTTTGCAGCGGTGGCCTTGTGGATGCTAAGCAAGGGCGGTGACGTTGACATGGGTGGCGAGAAACACGGTGCGGACATCTTGCATGCACCCGCGCCCGTGCCTGCGCAGGCGGCGTCAAAACCCTGATTTATCCGTCGGGGCCCCACTTTGGGGCGCTTTAAGGGATTAGTGGTTGCTTTTCTTGGGGGCCAAGCCCTAGAATTGGGGATGGCATATTCCAAAACAGGCAAGGGAAGCGTAGCTTTCAAAGAGCGGTCAGAGGCGTTGTCTAATCGCCAAAGATCGCTTTTTCTACTTTTTGACGGGGTCAAAACGGTCGAACAGGTGTTGAGCATCACCAAGCCTTTGAATATCACGCAGACTGATATTGATCATTTGATCGCCTGCGAATTCATTCGCGATGCTGACCCGATTGGCACGGCTTTGGTGGCAACACCCCCCGCTACTGAGTTATCAGCCGTGGCAGCGGCACCTGTCACCAGCGGTACGCCAATTGCTCCAGTCAGTTCGGTTGTCGTATCTTCGAAGTCGCATCAAGAACGCTTTGCCGAAGCTTGGCCTTTGGCGACTCAGTTGACCGCTGGTATGGGCTTGCGAGGATTTCGCCTGAATTTGTCGATAGAAGCGGCCAGTGGCTATGACGATTTGTTGGCTTTGTTTCCGAAAATCCAGGCTGCTGTGGGCGCAGAAAAGTGCAAAGCATTGGAAAAGGCGCTCAAGTTCTAATGGCCACACCTTCAATCTGCCAAATTGCCACATCAAAAATTGGCCTAACAACCCTATAAACAATCGGCCTAACGCCCGAGGGCAGCGACTTCAAAAAGTTGAGACCTGGCAATCCAGCCAGAAGCAGCCAGGCGGGTTTTGATTTCATGCACGGTGGCCTCAAATTCAGTCAGGCTTTCGCAGCTTTCAAGCTGTTGGCGATACGGTTCGCTTGCTGAACCCATCCAGCCGTCCAGAAAATTGGTCGCCGCGTTGATTGAGTCTGTCAACACCTCCCTATTGGTTTGAATGAGCACTGCCACCACAGGAGCAGTCGGGCTGGGAGCAATGCCATGGGTAGCCAAGGGTGCACCATCGACAATCTCGGCGAACCCAGCTGCGATCAATTCAACCAACAAAAGCAAGCTCTCGTCGGCGTTTGGGCTGAATGCTGCAAGCTCTGAGGCCTTGCGGTTCCCGTCAATCAGAATAAGCAGGGTTCTCGCCCGGGCTGAAAGCGCCTTGTCTCTTGTTTTGAGGGCCAGCGCCCCTGCGCTGGTTTTGCGAAGTCGGTGGCTCTGGCTTAGTTGGGGCATTGAATTTCCAGCTTTAACGGCAATACAGTCGCCAACCGCAAAGCGCCTCTACCGGCTGCCAAAGCACAGTTCTCTCTGAAAATCGACGACTCAAAAAAGTTCTCCTATTTGAATTTGACATTCGAGAAGGCCAGGTGCCCAAAAGAACTTGGGTGGCGTTGGAATTGATCGCAGAACCTCCAACTTGAACCGATCGCTGTCTAGAATGTTAGTCCTTTGCCCGATCCGTATCAACCCCAGTAAGTAATTTCATGCCTCAGGGAATCATTCGAATTCGCGGTGCCCGTCAGCACAACCTAAAAAACCTCGATCTGGACATCCGCACGGGCGAATTGACCGTGGTGACAGGGCCCAGTGGTTCCGGCAAGTCAAGCCTGGTGTTCGACACGCTTTTCGCCGAAGGCCAAAGGCGCTACGTCGAAACTTTCTCGGCTTACGCGCGGCAGTTTTTAGACCGGATGGACAAACCCGCGGTGGATCGCGTGGATGGGGTGCCGCCCGCGATTGCGATTGACCAAACCAACCCGGTTCGATCGTCACGCTCGACGGTCGGCACCATGACCGAGTTGAACGACCACCTGAAGCTGCTATTCGCCCGCGCCGCACACTTGTTTGACCGAGACACCGCACGGCCAGTGTGCCACGACACGCCAGAGAGCATTTATGCCGAGTTGCAGGCTCGGTCTGCCAGCAATTCGGAGATGCGCCTTGCCATCACCTTTTCAGTCGAGTTGCCCGCCAGCGCAACGGCTGAAGAGGTTGAGCAATGGCTGTCGGTGAGTGGCTTCACGAAGGTTCAAGCGCAACGTGAGGTGGCGTCTGTCACTGGACCACGCAAAGTGATTGACGTGGTGGCCGACCGGTTTCGTTTGAGCGGCGTGGAGCGCGGTCGCGCGATTGAAGCCATTGAAGTCGCACTAAAGCACGGCAGCGGAAGGCTGTCTGTGTATGCGCTGGGCAGTGGCACTGATGCCACGTCTGACATCTGGCGTTTTTCGACAGGCTTGCACTGCGCCGATAGCGACATTCGCTACACCGATCCCATTGCGTCCATGTTCTCGTTCAATTCTGCCGTGGGAGCCTGCGAAACCTGCCGGGGCTTTGGTCGAGTGATCGGTGTGGACTATGGCTTGGTCATTCCCAATGACAAGTTGACCTTGCGCGCCGGGGCGATCAAGCCCATGCAAACTCCGGCCTGGAAAGAATGCCAAGGCGACCTGATGCGCCATGCGGAAAGCGCTGGCATTCCACGCGACACCGCCTGGAACAAGCTCACGCCCGAGCACCAACGCTGGGTTATCAACGGCTCGCCCAATTGGAATGGCAAGTGGAACCAGCACTGGTTTGGTATCAAACGTTTCTTTGAATACCTGGAAACTAAGGCCTACAAAATGCACATTCGCGTGCTGCTGTCCAAGTACCGCAGTTACACGCCGTGCGGCACTTGCGGCGGCGCTCGACTGAAGACGGACAGCCTGTTGTGGCGCTTGGGCAGCAAGGCCGAAGCCGACAGTGTTTTGGCCGCGAACCTTCGCCAATTGCCCCAGGGTGCCAAGTGGAGCCGCGAGCAACTGGAAGTCCTGCCAGGTCTGAATTTACACGATTTGATGCTGCTGCCCATTGATCGCCTCAGGCGGTTTTTTAGCGCCATGCAGACACAGCAAACAGATTTGACCCTGGGTGCAAAATCGAATTCAGAAAAGCCAAGTCAGGGCGAAGCGCAGGCGCTGAAACTGCTGTTTGAAGAAATCACGACGCGGCTCAAATACCTGTGCGATGTGGGCATTGGCTACCTGACGCTGGATCGCCAAAGCCGCACGCTCTCAGGCGGCGAAGTGCAACGGATCAATCTGACCACGGCGCTCGGTACCTCTTTGGTCAACACGCTCTTCGTGCTGGATGAGCCCAGTATCGGTTTGCACCCGCGCGACATGCACCGCATTATTGAGGCCATGCATCGCTTGCGCAACGCAGGCAACACGCTGGTGGTGGTGGAACACGACCCAGCGGTCATGTTGGCGGCAGATCGCATGATTGACATGGGGCCTGGGCCCGGCGAGCGCGGTGGGCAAATTGTGTTTGACGGCACGACGCAAGACCTGCGACAAGCCAACACCCTCACGGGGGTCTACTTGGGCGGACGCAAGCATGTTGGCCTGGGCTTCAAACGCCTAGTGGCTGACAACACACCGCGTTTGATTTTGGAGAAGGCGTCTGACCACAATTTGAAGAACGTTACCGTCGAATTCCCATTGCAGCGGCTGGTGTGCGTCACGGGCGTCAGCGGTTCAGGCAAGTCAACGCTGATTCAAGACGTGCTGGCCCCCGCTTTGTTGCGCCACTTTGGCAAAGCCACAGAAACCCCGGGCGCGCATGAGCGGCTGCTGGGCGCGGACCATCTGAGTGAAGTGGTGTTTGTCGATCAGTCGCCGATTGGCAAAACTGCACGCTCCAACCCGGCAAGCTACGTCGGCGCTTGGGATGCGATTCGAGAGATTTTTGCGAACGCTTACTTGGCTCGCCAGCGAAGCTACACCGCCAGCAAGTTCAGCTTTAACAGTGGCGATGGGCGCTGCCCGACCTGCGGCGGCTCGGGCTTTGAGCACGTCGAAATGCAATTTTTAAGCGACGTTTACCTGCGCTGCCCAGACTGCGATGGCAAACGCTACCGGCCAGAGATTTTGGAAGTCATGATTGAGCGGCGCTCGGCGTTGGACGCGCGGCTGATCAGCCTGAACGTGGCTGACGTGCTGAACCTGACCGTGAGCGAAGCCGCACTGGTTTTCGAAAAAGACCGTGACGTGATTCGCGCCTTGCAGCCCATCGTTGATGTTGGCTTGGAGTACGTCAAATTGGGCCAACCCGTTCCCACGCTGTCGGGCGGGGAAGCCCAGCGTCTCAAACTGGCCGGGTTTCTGGCCGAGGCAGCCAAATCGTCAAGCGCCAGCCGCCAGGGCGTGGGGCGTCGGGGGACCTTGTTCATGTTTGATGAGCCCACCACCGGCCTGCACTTTGACGACATCGCCAAACTGATGCGGGCCATGCGCAAACTACTGGATGCGGGCAATTCCTTGATCGTGATTGAACACAACCTGGATGTGATTCGCGCCAGTGATTGGTTGATTGACCTGGGGCCAGAAGGCGGGGATGCAGGTGGTGAAATCGTGGCGGTGGGCACGCCTGACGACGTGAAGCTGCATTTGACGTCGCACACGGGCCGAGCGCTGCGCGACTATGAGCAGGCGCTGGGGGCGGGGTCGCACCAGGCGCAGGAACACGGAGTGAATTGGCAACTGGGTCAGGGGTTGAAATTGGGGTCAGATCGCAATTTTTCTGCGCAGCACCCGCAGGGTCGTCAAAAGGACGAGTAAATTTGGGCTCTGCCCCCAATTTCGACCCCTGACCCTGACTCGAACCCAGCCGCCAACGCCATCCAGATCATCAACGCCAAAGAGCACAACCTCAAGTCTTTGAGCGTCAACATTCCACGCGGCAAATTCAACGTGGTCACGGGGGTGAGCGGCTCGGGAAAGTCCACCCTGGCGTTTGACATTTTGTTCAACGAAGGTCAGCGCCGCTATTTGGAGTCGCTCAATGCCTACGCCCGCAGCATCGTGCAACCTGCGGGCAGGCCTGAAGTTGACGCGGTGTACGGCATTCCGCCAACGGTGGCAATAGAGCAGCGGCTGTCTCGCGGCGGGCGCAAAAGTACGGTCGGCACCACCACCGAGGTGTGGCACTTTTTGCGCCTGCTGTATGTGAAGCTGGGCACCCAGCATTGCATTCACGATGGCGCTGCCGTGGCCCCCCAAACGCCTGACAGCATCGCCGCGCAACTTCTCAAAAGCTTTCGGGGGCAGCACATTGGTTTGCTGAGTCCGTTGGTGATGAACCGCAAAGGCGTGTACACAGAACTGGCCGACTGGGCGCGCCCGCGCGGCTTCACCCACCTGCGGGTGGATGGCAACTTTTTGCCCACCACCAATTTCCCGCGCATTGATCGCTTCAAAGAACACACGATTGAGCTGCCTGTGGCCAGTTTTGACGTGCTGCCTGACAAAGAATCGCGTCTGCGCGAAGCACTGGCCAGTGCTCTGGTGCATGGTAAGGGCGTTGTGCATGTGCTCAGCGATTTGGGTGCCCTGCGTGCGGCAATGTTGGCGGGTACGCCCACGGCTGCCGTTGGCAAGCTCGATGTTTTTTCAACCAAGAGGGCCTGCCCGGTTTGCAGCACCAGCTATGCCGAGCTGGACCCGCGCCTGTTCAGTTACAACAGCAAACATGGGTGGTGCCCAGACTGCGTGGGCACGGGCGTCAAGCTGACCAAAGAGCAGCGCAAGGTGTTCGACGACTCGGTGAAAGACGATGACAACAAGGGCCGCGAGCAAACCTTTGCCGAACCCGAGGTCGAAGATCTGGTAGATGCCGCTTGCCCCACCTGCCACGGCGCCCGCCTGAACGCCAACGCTCGTGCGGTCACATTCGCGAAAGTCGGCATCACGGACATTGCACGTTTGAGCGTGACCGACATCCGCAAATGGGTCGAGACGCTGCAAGCGGCGGGCGGTATGTCGTCGCGCGAAACCGACATTGCCCGAGACTTGATTCCCGAGATCAAAAGCCGCCTGGCGTTTTTAGAAGAAGTTGGGCTGGGCTACCTCACGCTAGACCGTGGTGCGCCCACGTTAAGCGGTGGCGAAGCCCAGCGTATTCGCCTAGCAGCCCAGTTGGGTAGCAACCTGCAAGGCGTGTGCTACGTGCTGGACGAGCCGACCATT
This sequence comes from Rhodoferax sp., assembly GCA_031386665.1. Taxonomy (GTDB): domain Bacteria; phylum Pseudomonadota; class Gammaproteobacteria; order Burkholderiales; family Burkholderiaceae_C; genus JANYCG01. Next base: position 62,569 of record JANNCN010000023.1, read on the forward strand.
GGCCTGCATGCGCGGGACAACAAAATTTTGCTGAGCGCCCTGCAAAGTTTGAGCGAAAAAGGCAACACCTTGGTGGTGGTGGAACATGATGTAGACACCATTCGCCATGCCGATCACATCATCGATATTGGCCCCAGCGCGGGCAAGCGCGGCGGGCGGCTGGTGGCCGAGGGTTCGGTGGCCGACATTCAAAACGCCGCCGAATCGCAAACTGGCCGCTACTTGCTGCACGCGATGAAGCACCCGGTGCAAGCGCGCAGAGCCGTGATCTGGCCACCAGTCGAAGTCGGTCCATTGAAATTGCGGTCAGAGCCCAAATTCGCCGCACCTTTGGTGCGCCCTTTGGGTAAAGCGCTTCGCACTTCAGCGAAATTGCGATCTGCCCCCAATTTGGCCGCCGGCGACCCCAGTTCCATCGCGGTGTCAAAACCGGCCTGGCTCACCGTTCAGTCCGCCAATTTGCACAACCTGCAGTCCGTCACCGCCAACATCCCCCTGCAGCGCCTGGTCGCCATTACGGGCGTGTCCGGCTCTGGCAAGTCAACGCTAGCCCGCGATGTGATGCTGGCCAACGTGCAAACTGCTGTTCAAAAACGCAGTACCAAAGCCGGTCGCGATGCGATTGCTGCAGGTGAAAAATTCAATTGGGTGGGCTGCCAAGGCGTCGAGGGATTTGAGGTGGTTGACCGCGTGCTCGAGGTCGATCAAACGCCAATTGGGAAAACCCCGCGCAGTTGCCCCGCCACCTACATCGGCTTTTGGGACATCATTCGCAAGCTCTTTGCCGATACGCTAGAGGCCAAAGCACGTGGCTACGCAGCTAACCGGTTCAGCTTTAACACGGGCGAAGGTCGCTGCCCGAGTTGTGAGGGCCAAGGCATTCGCACCATCGCCATGAGTTTTTTGCCCGATGTGAAAGTGCTGTGCGAAACCTGCCGCGGCGCCCGGTTTAATCCCGAGACGCTGGCCGTCACCTGGCGCGGCAAAAACATTGGCGACGTGCTGCAAATGGAAGTTGACGAAGCGGTCGATTTTTTTGCCGCCATGCCCAACATCGGCCATCCCGTGCAGTTGCTCAAAGACGTGGGGTTGGGGTATTTGACGTTGGGGCAACCATCGCCCACGCTGTCGGGCGGTGAAGCGCAGCGCATCAAGTTGGTGACCGAACTTAGCAAAGTGCGTGACGACATCACCAGGCGCGGCCAAAAGCCGCCGCACACCTTGTACGTGCTGGACGAGCCGACGGTGGGCCTGCACATGGCAGACGTTGAAAAGCTGATCAAAGTGCTTCACCGCCTGGTCGATGGCGGCCACAGCGTGGTGGTGATTGAGCATGACCTGGACGTCATCGCCGAAGCCGATTGGGTGATTGACTTGGGACCCGACGGTGGCAATGCGGGCGGTCAGATTGTGGCGGCAACCACGCCCGAGAAGGTGGTGAAACTGGGAACGCACACGGGCGTCGCGCTGAAGGCGGTCTTGGCCAGATGATTTCAGCGCAAAGGCATGCGGTTATCGATGCACCGCAAACTAGCTCGCAACCTTCCGCTTTCGATCCATAAACGCTTTCATGTACCGCTGCGGTTCCCCCGTGGCAAAGGCGCGGCCAAATTCAGGCACGGTGGCTTCAATCGCCGCATCGGGCGGCAGACTTTGCCAACTGCGCATCAACTGCTTTTGTTGGCGCAAAGCGGCGGGGCCAAAACCTGCCAGTTTGGCAGCCAAAGTTGCAATGCGAATGTCGAGTTGATCCACCGCATCTATTGGGCAAACTTCATGCACCAAACCCCAGTTCAGGGCGGTGGAAGCGTCGATGATTTCACCGGTTATCAGCAGCCAGGTGGCGCGCGAATGCCCAATTAGCAAAGGCAGCAGCACGGCGTGAATCACCGACGGAATTCCCACCGCGACCTCGGGCATGCCAAAGCGTGCGTCGGCACGACAGATGCGCAAATCACAAGCCAGCGCCACCTCCAGGCCTCCGCCCAGGGTGTAGCCCGACAGACGCGCAATCACGGGGGCGGGAAAACTGCGCACAGCCTCGCACAGGTTTTTCAAACGGGTAATAAAAGCTTCGGCTAAGGGCGGCGTCAGCTTGGCCATTTCGTTGATATCGGCACCGCCTATGAAGGCCTTGTCGCCATCACCGCGCAAGATCAACACCTTCACATCGCCGCGCGCGCTTAAGTTGTGCAAGGCGGCAGTCAGTTCCAAGATCGCAGCGGTGCCGACAATGTTGAGCGTTTTGGCATTACGCAAACTCAGTGTGGCGACACCTTGGTCCGTTAGCGTGGCCAGGGTTTGGTGGGTTTCAATCAGCAGGGTCATGGGGCAAGCCTACCAGTCGACCAGGCTCAAGCCGATGCTCAGCGTGGTGCGGTGCCGGTTGTAGTCCAGCAAACTGTCGCCAAAGCCGCTGAAAACTTGGGTGTGGAAGCGCAAACCGTTGCGGCCGTTGCGCGGGTCGGTGTCGCCAAAGCTTTTCAACCACTCGAGCTTGAATGAGCCGTTGGCCGTGCTGCCCAGTGAGTGGCGCACGGTGATGCCCAGGGTATTGAAGGCGTTCACGTCCCAAAAGCCTGCCAGTTCGGCGCGGCCAATTTTGTCGGCGATTTCGGGGTTGTCATCGTCAGCGCCCTTTTCTGGCAGGCGCTGCCAAAGCCGTGCGGTCATGCGCAAATTGTGGCCGTTTTCCATGCCCGCCATCAGCACTGTGCGGTTCCAACTGCGCGACAGGGGCAGGGCCTGTCCGTTGGACTGGTGCACCACGCTGATACCGCTGTAACGCAAGCGCCAGCCACCCGGCAAATCGGCTTCGGAAGGGTAGATGTAGGTGATCTCGGGCTCGTGGTCGGTGTTGCGAAACGGGCGCGACAGCTCGCTGTTGAACAGCTGCCAATACGATTGCTGGGTGTAGCCAAACCAGAGTGAGTCGCGCAGGCGGTCATTGCCCTGGGTCAGCAAACCCGAGGCAATTTTGGTGCGCACCGACAGTTGAATGCGAGTTTCAACCTGGCTGTAGGGCGTGGCCACCAAGGCAGTGTGCCCCGCTGTAGGGGACGACGGTTGGGTGTTCACGCCGTCCGATGCAATGACTGACAGGCTCAATGGGTGGTAGCCGCGAATGCCAAAGGTGCCGCAGTCGCTGCCCGACTCCAGCTCCCAAAAGCGCGAAAGATTGGAGAGCTTGGGGCTTTTGCACTCGCGCAGATCGGTCGCCCGGCCCGTTGGGGGAGTGGGTGTGGGCGTTGGGCTGGACGCATTGGAAGCGGCCGCGCTCGGTGTACCTTGATCCGTCTGAGCCCCCGCTGTTCCCGTCGCCCCAAAGAGGACGAGCACCCCCAAGGCGATCAGCCCCTTCAGTCCCAACCCGCAGATTTTCGAAGGACGAATTTGTGACTTGTGCTGTTGCTGAAGTTGTTCCATGTTCCGCTTATTTCTTTACCGCAAGACCCCGCCACAACCTGGCCCGTCCAGGTGGCTGAAATCGATTTTCCGTCGTTTGATTCTTCTAGCGCCAAGACACCATTGTCCACGTCGCCCGCGCACTGCGATTTGACGTTGCCGCGCTGAATGCTGCCCATCACGCTGCCAGACAGCTCGGGGTGCTTTTCGAAGCGCAGGGTGACAGGTTGGGGCGCTGTCGGAGACCCGGTTGGACTGGCGCTTTTAGGGCTGCCTTCAACCTCGCCCCGCCACAATCCATAAAGATGTATGGGTTCGACTTGGTCGGGGCTGGGGCAGACCGCAGGTTTGGAAAGGGGCGCGACAGTTTGCGCCAGTGCCAATTTGGCGAATGGGCCTGTGAACGCGGTGACGAGCAAAACGGCTGAAACAAAGGCAAAGACAAAGGCAAACGGAATTTTCAAAAAAATTCGCGCCCTAGTTTTCAAAGCGCTGGGGGACAGAAGGTTGATCTGCGTCATGGCGACTTTGCCAATGCAGCCGTGTCCGCCTCATCGCGTGACTGTTGTGAGGTTTGCGCTTTTTTGGCAAATTCGGCGCGCAAGGCCTTGAGTTTTTCACGCGGGTCTTCGCGCACCGTGGCTTTGTCCAAACCCATTTCTGCAATGAAGCGGCTGGGTAGGGCTGCCACCATTTCGCGGCCCTTTTTACGTTTGCGCACCCAGCTCACTGCCAGGCTGCGCTGCGCCCGGGTGATGCCTACATACATCAGGCGGCGCTCCTCCTCCAGGCGCTCTTGCAGGTTGTCGCCTTCCAGTTTGAACGGCAGCATGCCTTCGATCACGCCGACCAGCATCACGTGCGGCCACTCAAGCCCTTTGGCAGCGTGCAAGGTACTCAAGGTCACCACATTTTGGTCGGTTTCCCGCTCAGAAATGGTGGACAACAGCGACACCGTTTGAGCCACGTCCAGTAGAGATTTCACCTCGTTCATGCTATTGGCACCCGCCATATCGTCAATCTGGCCGCCGCAGCGCCCTGCCATCCAATCGCAAAAATCCATCACATTGGACCAACGCGCTGCCGCCAGTTTTTCGCTGTCTTCGCCGTCGTACAGGTGTTTTTCGTAGCCAATTTCTTTCAGCCAATCCAGCAAGAATTCTTTGGCAGCTTCTGCGCCGATGGTATGGCGGGCGCGAAACTCCAGATCATTCACGTACCTGCCAAATTCGTGCAAACTGCCAACGGCTTTAGCGCTCAAACTACTGCCAAGCGAGGGCGAAAAAAGCGCCTCAAACAAGCTGACTTTGTAGGCCGATGAAAACCCGCCCAACTGCTGCAAAGTCTGGTGGCCAATGCCGCGTTTGGGGGTGGTCACGGCGCGCAAAAAAGCTGGGTCGTCATTGTTGTTGATCCACAGCCTGAACCAACCGCACAGGTCCTTGATTTCAGCCCGGTCAAAAAAGCTGGTGCCGCCCGACACCTTGTACGGAATTTGCGCTTTGCGCAGGGCTTTCTCGAACGGTTTGGCCAAATGGTTGGCGCGGTACAGCACGGCAAAGTCTCTGAACTCTTTGTGTTGACTGGCCGCAGGGGCACCGGTTGCACCACCGGCAATCACCTCAGTACCCGCGCGCAGGCTTTGGATGCGCGCCACAGTGCGCTCGGCCTCATGCTCTTCGCTGTCGGCATCGACCGCGCGCACGGGTTCGCCTTCGCCCAAATCGCTCCACAAATTCTTAGGAAAGAGCTTGGGGTTGGGGCCAATCACGTTGTTGGCCGCGCGCAAAATCGCACCGGTCGATCGGTAGTTTTGCTCTAGCTTGATGACTTTCAGCGCGGGGAAGTCGAGGGGCAGTCTTTTTAGATTGTCCAAGGTGGCACCGCGCCAGCCGTAAATGCTTTGGTCGTCGTCGCCCACGGCAGTAAACCGCGCACCGCTGGCCGGGTTGCCGCCCACCAGCAGTTTCAAAAATTCGTACTGCGTGGCGTTGGTGTCCTGGTACTCATCCACCAGCACGTGCCCCGCCAGCGACTGCCACTTTTGGCGCACGGTTTCATGGTTTTGCATCAGCTTCAGGGGCAGGCTGATCAGGTCGTCAAAGTCGACGCTTTGGTAGGCGGTCAGCCGTTCTTCGTAGCGCGCCATCACGCGGGCGGCAATTTTTTCGGAGTCGTCCTTTGCCAGCGCTTCGGACTGCGCAGCGTTCAGCCCCATGTTCTTCCACAGGCTGATTTGCCACTGCCATGACCGCGCTGTCGCCGCGTCGGTCGTGCCGCCCGCGTCTTTCAAAATGCTGGTCACGTCGTCGCTGTCCAGAATCGAAAAATTGGGTTTCAGGCCCAGTGCCTGTCCGTCAGCTCGCATCATGCGCACGCCCAACGCATGAAAAGTGCAAACCACCACGTTTTTGGCCACCTTGCCAATCAGCCCCTTGGCCCGCTCGCGCATTTCAGCCGCCGCTTTGTTGGTGAAGGTGATGGCAAAAATGCGCTGCGGCTCCAACCCCATTTGAATCAAACGCCCCACTTTGTGCGTGATCACCCGCGTTTTGCCCGACCCCGCCCCCGCCAGCACCAAACACGGGCCGTGCATGTAGTTCACGGCCTCTTGCTGGGCGATGTTGAGACTGAGGGCGGGGGCAAGAGACGACATAGGAGCCAGTTGTTTGCAGCTGAATGGAAGGCGAGCCAGCAAACCGGAATCTGCGCGAATTGGCAATGTTCGAATCATACCCAGCGCCCTGCGATGCCGATTTCACGTTGTGACTTCGAATTGGCGCAAAAATACCGACGAAAATCGAGCCGTGCTGCCCATCCTCCTCGTCACCTTTCCCTTCTTCGCCCTGGTTCTGGCCGGTTTTGTCGCGGGCCAGCGGGGTTGGTTGCCGTTGGAGGCGATTCCAGGCTTGAATGGATTTGTGCTCTTTTTTGCGCTGCCTTGCATGTTGTACCGCTTTGGGGCCAGCATACCGGTGGCGCAACTGCTGGATGCGAGTGTGTTTTTCACCTACCTGGTTTGTGGGCTGGTGATGGTGGCGTTTGCGATTGCGATCAGCTTCAACCCTCGCATTCGCTGGAACGATGCGTCGTTTGGGGCGCTGGTGGGGGCTTTTCCCAACACCGGGTTCATGGGCGTTCCGCTGCTGGTCGCCTTGCTTGGCCCGCAAGCTGCAGGCCCCGCTATCGTGACCATCTTGGCGGATTTGGTGGTGATCACCTCGCTATGCATTGCCTTGTCTCGCTTGGATGGTGCCGACGAACATGGTGCTGCCAAGGCCGCCAAAATTGCGCTCAAGGGCGTCGCGATGAACCCCATGCCCTGGGCCATTTTGGCCGGTGCCGTCGCGTCCGCCGTCAGCTTGGAGTTGCCCAAGCCAGTGTTGCAAACCTTGGGCATGTTGGCCGACGCCGCATCGCCCGTCGCCTTGTTCACGATTGGCGCGGTGCTGGCTCGCAGCCAGATTCTGACGGCCCGGGGCCATGCCGAACCCATGGTGCTGGGCGACTACCTGCCCGTGGCTTTAATGAAGCTGCTGTTGCACCCGGTCTTGGTGTTGCTGGTCGGTGTCACCGCCATCAGCCTGGGCGTGCCCTTGAGCAAATTTGCCCTCACCGTGATGGTGCTGGTGGCCGCCCTGCCCAGCGCCAGCAACGTCGCCATGCTGGCCGAGCGCTATGAAGCCGATAGCGCCCGCGTGGCCCGCATCATCATGGTGACAACTGCAGCGGCATTTTTGACGTTTTCGCTGGCGGTGGCGGCGTTGACTTGAGGGCTTGGATGGGTTGCGGTTTAAGCGACTCCGTTTTCAGTCGGGTCATACTTCAGCAGGTCAATCAAGCGGTGGTTCAAATAGAGGCGTTCGCGCCCATTTTCCTGAGACTGCAATAGCCCGGTGCTCACCAGCGTTTGCAGGTAAATGGCCGCTGTTTGCCGCTTAGCAATTTGCGCCAGCACCACGTCGGCAACGCGGCAATAGGGCAAACGAAAGATCAATTCCACTAGGCCCCTTTGGTTGCCCAGTTTGGTGTCGCGCTGAATTTGTTCATGCGTACTCTCCATCAGACGTGAAATCGCTTTGATTTTTTCCAGTGTCCAAACCGCCGTTTCTCGTACCGCTTCCAGCATGTACAGCAGCCATTGCTGCCAGGCTTCTGCGCTGCCTTCACGCGAGACAGCCAGCAACAACGCGTAATACCTACTGCGGTGGTTCAAGATGTAGCGCGAAAGGTAAAGCCCGGGCGACGTCAGCAGCCCCTTATCGACCAAATAAAGCAGGTTCAGCACCCGCCCAGTGCGGCCATTGCCATCCAGAAACGGATGAATCGCTTCAAACTGGTAGTGCAGTACCGCCATGCGAACCAGCGGGTCAAGTTCGGGGCCGCGCGCAACGTCGCTGTCGTCGGCATGGCAAAAACGTTCCCAATCTGCTAGTTTTTCACGCAACACGGTCTCGCCTTGGGGCGGCGTGTAAATCGTCTCCTGCGTGCGCGCATTGACCAAGGCCGTGCCCGGCACCCTGCGCACCTGCATTTCCATGCCTTTGGTTTTGCTGCAAATCTCTTCGATCAGCCGGGTGGCCAGCGGGCGTGTGCGCAATTGGTTTAAGCCGTGGTAAAGCGACTCGCGGTATTGAAGGGTTTCTTTAACCGCCAAGTCGGCGCGGGCCGGGTCTTTGGCGACGTATTGGAACAATTCGTCTGTGGTGGTCACAATGTTTTCAATTTCTGAACTGGCCTTGGATTCGAGCAATACCAAAGAACTTAGCAGCACGTCTGGGTTGGGCAGCAAGGCGGTCGCCTCTTTCAGGGCTGCCAAAGCTTTGTTGGCCTGGATGCAAGCCCGAAGGACGGTCGCGGTTTCCCATTGCCCCATAGGCACGCTCCCGCTCAAAAGCGGTGGCAAGTCAAAGGCTTGTTTTGGGTTGAACATGTCGATGAAAATGGCAAATCATAGCGAAATTCTAATTTATTGTCGATAAAATTAGAATATATCGACGATACAACGTCAACGTGTCGATTGAATCGACAAGTCAAAGTGAATCTGTAGATAAATCTAGAAACCTTCGACATTCTTTGACTTTCCCCATTCAACCTGTTTTCGGGCGCTGCTATCAAATCCGCCGGATCGGCTTCTTCTTCCAAACCACGCGGTAATAAGCGGTTTGCAAGCTGAGAGACGTTAAAAACGAGATCGGGTAGGCGGCCCAAATGCCGTTGATACCGAAGCGGTTGCTTAAAGCCCAGGCCACCGGAATCAGCACCAACAAAATGCAGCCCATGCCAATCGCGGTGGGCCACAGCACGGTGCCGCTGGCGCGCATCAGGCCCGACAGCACCATCGACATGCCCATGATCACGCAACTCCAAAGCATGATGTGCAGCAGGGTTTGGGCCAGTTCCACCACAGCCGCGTCTGTGATGAACAAGCCGACGATGTGGCGAGAAAAAACGTAGCCCAACACAACCAGAAAGCCAGTTAAAAGTATGTTCAAACCGATGCCGGTTTTGGCGATTTTGCCCAAGGTGTGGCCCCGGCCCGCGCCAATCGCTTGCGCACCCAAAATTGACGCGGTGATCGCAATCGACATAGCCGGAAATTGCACATACGAGATGATTTGGTTCACCGCGCCATACGCCGCTGTGGCTTGCGAGCCATAGCGGTTCACCAAGAACAGCACCGCCACTTCAGACAGCGCCATGGTGCCCACGGTCAACGCGGTGGGCAAGCCTATTTTGAGCACTTTGACCATGATGGCTGCGTCAAACTTCAGGTAACGCACCATAGCCGCGTCGGGGGCCAAAGGCGAGCCGATGCGCTTGAGCTGCCAGCCCATGTATATCAAACCCACCACATAAGCCACCACCGACGCATAGGCACCGCTTGCCACCCCCATTTGCGGCAAACCACCCCAACCGCGAATGAGCGCTGGCGTGAGCACCATGCCAATGACAGTGCCAATCAGCAGCGTTTTAAGCGGTGTTTTCGTGTCGCTTACGCCACGCAGCATGGACGTGGTGAGCAAGTACACAAACAAAAAAGGTGCAGCGATGAACATGACCCGCGCGTAGGTGGTGGCGCCCACCAAAATGTCAGGCGGCGTGCCCATGGCGCGCAGTAGCGGCTCGGTCAAAAAGCTGCCCAGCACGGCCACGGCCAAACCCGAGCTAAACCCCACCACCACGGTGGTGCCCACAATGGCTTTGACGCGTTCGGGCTCTTTGGCCCCCCAGGCTTGGCCAATCAAAATCGATGCGCCCGCACCCAGGCCGATCATGAAGGAAATCAAAAAAAACAGCACTGGAAAAAACGCCGACACCGACGCCAGCGCGTTCACGCCGAGCATTTGCCCCAGGTAAATGTTGGTGATGGTGCCAGAGGCCGCTTGCAAAATGTTGCTGGCGATCATGGGCATCAAAAACGCCAAGTAGACCTTCCATAATTTACCGGGCGCAGCAGCTTGGGGTGCCAGCCTGACGGAGGATGAGGCGGTGGTTGGAGTGTCGGGTTTCATGGGGCAGTTTGGGGCGGTGAGATGTGATGCGATAGGGGGCAAAGGGCTTGTAGCGCAGGAGCGTTCAATCCGCAAAAGCCTCAGCCAATATTTTTTTTAAATGGCTCTGAACATCAACCGGCCAGGTGGCAATCAGCTCGAAAAACCTGGTTTGGTCGCCTGCAAACAGCGCCCGGCTGGCTTCTTCAAAACCCGGCTCGTGCCCCGCGATGGTGGACATGAATTTGTAGCCCACCGCGCTGGCTTGGCGCACCCGGTCTTTCACCTCGGACGAACGCCTGGCCATTTCAACCAGTTTGCGCAGCGCCACCGACGCGCCGCCCGGCTGGCTTGCCAGCCATTCCCAATGGCGCGGCAGCAAAGTGATTTCGCGCGGCACCACACCCATGCGCGGGCGACCCGGGCCGCGCGGGGAAGTGCCAGAATCCGACGCCTTGTCCAAAAGGGTCTGCCCATCGCGCGCCATTTCGGCACCCATTTCTGCACCCATTTCTGCACCTATTTGTGCAATTGCCGGGTACTGCGCCTCAAGTCGGGCCACAAAGTCAGCCTTTGAGCCGCGCCAATCCAGCTCAATGATGTCGCTGGTGGCGTCGTCAAAAATCAAAACAGGCAAAGCCGACAAACTATCAGCGGTCTGGTCGATGGCGGCTTTGGCAGCTAGTGCCACGCTGCCTAGCCCGCCTGAGGCGATGCATGTTTGGCCTTCAAAGGCGGTGCAAGGTGTGGATGAGTGGACGCTGGAGATGGTTTGCATAATATTACCCGGATTTAATCCTTGAGCGAATTATATCCGGGTAATAAGCGTTGGATATTTTTATCCGGGTCTTATTTTTTTAGGCAAATGACATGCGCCCCTTCATTGCCACACTCACTGCCGAATTTGGGCGGTTCAGCCAGACTTCATATCACCGGTGATATCACTTTGCCCTGAAAGTCGCAAAAAGTTAAAAATATGGGTTAAATATGCCTCTAGCTCTCGAATTAATTCAATAGTTTGCTATTATAAATATAGCATTTTAGCGATCTCACAAGGTGTTGCACAAAGCCTGTTAACCCTAGTTTTAGCGCTTCAGCAGCGCTGTTCACCCCATCCACCCACCCCTCAAATCGCCAGCGGATCCACATCAATCGCCCAGCGAATCAGGCCTTTGCCTACTGGGGTTTGGCGCGTGGTGTGCAACACGGTTTGCCAGTCGGACAGAAAGCGCTGCAGGTGCGCGCGCGATAGGCTTTCGACCAGCATTTGGGCGCGCTCGATGTTGGCCACGCGCTGAATGCTCATGGGCACGCAGGGGTAGAGCGTGACAAACGGGGCGTCGGGCAGGTCCAGCGCAGCGACGCTGGCCGCCGTTAAAAAGGCCTGCGCCACGGCTTGCTCGCGTGCCTCGGCCCGCACCAGCGCCTGAAAGCTAAAGGGCGGCATCATGGCTTGCTGGCGCTCTTGCAGTTGCGCAGCCGCAAAGGCCGGGTAGTCGTGACTTTTAAGTGCCGCAAACAGCGGGTGCTGCGGATGAAAAGTTTGCAGCCACATTTCGCTGGTGGATTCGATGCTGGCATCGCGCCCGGCACGGCCTGCGGCTTGCATCAACAGGCTAAAGAGCCGCTCGGGCGCGCGAAAGTCGCTGGAGAACAGCGCCCCGTCGGGGTTGATGGCGGCCACCAGCGTGATGCGCCGAAAGTCGTGGCCTTTGGCGATCATCTGCGTGCCCACCAGCACATCGACCTCACCCGCATGCACTTTGGCCAGTTGCTTTTCCAAATCGCCTTTGGCTTTGGTGCTGTCGGCATCAATCCGCACGATGCGCAGCGGCTCGCCCTCGGGGTGCAGCGCCGACACGGTGTTGGGGCGGCGCACGTCCACCAGCAGCTCGGCCAAGTGCTCTTCCAGCCGCTCGGTGCCCCGGCCAACGGGTTGAATATCGACATTGCCGCACTCGGGGCAGGCGCGGGGCACGCGCTCGGTGTAGCCGCAGTGGTGGCAGCGCAGGGTGCGGTCGATTTTGTGAAACACGCGGTAGGCGCTGCAATGCGGGCATTCGCTCTTCCAGTCGCAGGCGGTGCAGGCCAGCACGGGCGCGTAGCCACGGCGGTTTAAAAACACCATGCTTTGCTCGCCGCGCTCGACCCGCGCGGCAATGGCGGCCAACAGCGGGGGCGAGATCACTGCCTTTTTGGGCTGATGGTTCATGTCCACACGCCGCACGGTGGGCAGACCGCCCGCCGCAGTCACGCCCACGCCCTCACCCTCGCGTTCGCCCACCCGGCTTGGCATGTGCAGGCGCAGGTAATTGCCGCCCTCGGCTGGCGGGCGGCTGCGGTGCCAGCTTTCTAGCGATGGCGTGGCCGACCCGAGCACGACTTTGGCCCCCTCCAGCCGCCCCCGGTAAACCGCCAGGTCACGGGCTGAGTAGCGGGCGCCTTCTTGCTGTTTGTAGCTGGGGTCGTGCTCTTCATCGACCACGATCAGCTTCAGGTTGGGCAGCGACGCAAACACCGCCATGCGGGTGCCCAAAATAATGCGGGCCAGCCCATGGTGCGCGGCCAGCCAACTGCCCAGGCGCTGCGGGTTGGTCATGCCGCTGTGCATCGACACCACGGCGCTGTGGCCCCCCGGTTCTGCGCCAAAGTGGGGTTCAAACCGTGACCTGAAGCGCGACTCCAACTGCGGCGTCAGGTTGATTTCAGGCACCATCACAATCGCCTGCGCACTGGGGTCTTGGGCCAGCATGCGTTCGACGCACTGCAAATACACCTCGGTTTTGCCACTGCCCGTGGCGCCAAACAGCAAAAACGGGCCTGCCTGTTGGTCGATTTGCGCCAACGCGGCAGTTTGCTCGGCGGTGAGTGGGGGGGAAGGTGGCTGCGCGAGTCCTGATGGGGCTGAAAGCGGCGAATCCGCTGATTGCGGCGCGACCTGCGAGTTCTTTAGCTGCTCATCGGGCTCATCACGCGCACCAGCTGCTAAGGGCACCGCCTGAACGGTTGCCAAAGCGCTGGCGGCACGTTTCGACAACTTCGCAGTCTTGGGCGCTGTGTTGCGATTCAAGCGCTTGGCGAGTTGCAGCGCGCTAATGTCGCGCAACTGCGGGGGCAGGGCGGCCAGGGCCACTTCGCCCTCAGATCGCTGGTAATAACGGGCGGCAAAGCTGACCAGTTGCTGCCACGCCTTTGAGAGTGGCGCAATGCCAACAAGCACCCCTGCAATCGGGCGCAATCTGGCTGGGTCGATGGCGGCAGGTGCCCCGGTGTCGGGACCAAGCTGTGCTAGGGCATTGGGTGGGGGGATCGCATCTTCATCGGGCCAGACTACCCCCAAGGTTTCGCGGTTGCCCAAAGGCACGCGCACCAGCGTTCCGGGCTGAAGTGCCTGCTCACTCAAATAGCTCAGTGCCCCGGCAATTTGGCTGTGGTGCGGGGTTTGAACCAGGACGCGAAGGGGCGTCATGCCTCTGAATGCGAAAAACTCGCATTTAGCGTGAAAAGCTCAACTGATAGTGCGAAACAGCGGCTAAGTGCTTGATTTGAAATCACTTTACACGCCATTCATGCTTTTTGTGGATAACTTTGTTGATAACTCTGCTTTGTGCGCTCCAGAGCCTTGCAAATCAAGGCTCTCGCTGCAATGCCTTAAAATAAAGCAGTGTTTTAATTTGTTATAAATCAACCACTTACAGCCGCTATGGGTTTGCTAGCAGGCACAAGCCCAGAGTCATCATTTTTGCGCACCGCAACAATATTTTTGTGCATAAGTCGTAACGGCGTGAACAGTTTCACGCAAAAAAAGTGGTATGCAATTGTGTTCACACTTGTTTTTTGGGCTGAAAACTGGCTTAAAAGGCTGCATGCAGCGCCCTGAACAACCCTTTAAACAAAACTTAAGCCCGCGCCGATTTGCGCATGCGTTGAGACTGGCTGTGCACCGCCTGCACCAACACCGCCACGTTTTCGGGGGGCGTGTACTGACTTATGCCATGCCCCAGGTTGAAAATATGGGTCGGGCCAGTGGCGTTGGGCTGGCCTGCCGGGGCGGCAAAAGGGGTGCCAAAACTGCTTAAAACCTTGCCCACTTCGGCTTCAATCTGATGTGGCTTGGCAAACAGCACGTTCGGGTCGATATTGCCCTGCAACGCTTTGGCGTGCAGGCCCCGGTTGTTTTCGCCGACCAAGGCGCGCGCGGCGCCCAGGTTGACCGTCCAGTCCAGGCCCAGCACGTCGCAGTCCAGCGGTGCCATGTCGTTCAGCCACTGTCCACCGCCTTTGGTGAACAGAATGCGCGGAATGCGCACGCCATCGTGCTCTTTTTTGACCTTGGCCAGCACTTGGGCGGAGTAGGCAAGGCTAAATTCTTGAAACGCGCCATCGGCCAGCACGCCACCCCAACTGTCAAAAATCATCACCGCCTGGGCACCGGCTTCAATTTGGCAGTTCAAATACGCCGCCACCGCGTCGGCGTTGATTTGCAGCATTTTGTGCATCAAATCGGGCCGCTGGTACATCATGGTTTTGACCTGGCGGTAGTCGTCAGACCCTGCGCCTTCAACCATGTAGCACGCCAACGTCCAGGGGCTGCCACTAAAGCCAATCAGCGGCACGCTGCCTTTGAGTGCTTTGCGAATGGAGGACACCGCGTCAAACACGTAGCGCAGCTTGGCCATGTCAGGCACTGCCAGTTTGGCCACGGCCGCTTCGTCGCGCACGTTGTGGGCAAATTTGGGCCCTTCGCCCAGTGCGAACGACAAGCCCAGCCCCATGGCGTCAGGCACCGTCAAGATGTCGCTGAACAAAATCGCTGCATCCAGCGGGTAGCGCGCCAGCGGCTGCAAAGTGACTTCGGTCGCGTAGTCGGTGTTGGTCGCCAGCCCCATGAAACTGCCCGCTTTGGCGCGGGTGGCCTTGTACTCAGGCAGGTAGCGGCCGGCTTGGCGCATGAGCCAAACGGGGGTATGGGGTGTGGGCTGACGCAGGCAGGCGCGGATGAAGCTGTCGTTTTGGAGCATTTGGGGTGGGATTTGGGCGGGTTTTGCGGGGAATTGTTGCTGGGGATTGTCGCAGGGTGGGGGGGATTGGGAATCGACGCAAACCCTCAGAAATTGGGGCTCGCAG
>JANNCN010000067.1:0-43434 GCA_031386665.1 Rhodoferax sp.
GCCAGCGGCATGACCGACGACACCAGCATGCGCAAAATTTCAAACTGTTCGGCGTCAAAGCGACGGTAGTACCAAGCCAGCAGCAACACCCCGACGCCACAAGCCACCCAAAACCAGGTGTAAAAAGCTTCGGGCACGGGCTCCGTTTGCGCGCCTTTAACGGACGGGTCGCCCATTTGCTGCAATTCGCCTTCTTCAGCGGGCTTTGAAGTGGCTGACTTTTCGGCACCCGGAGGCTCCTGCACATCAGATGAGCCAGGGGGCGATTGCAGGCCACCCTCAGACGGCGGTTCCTTCAGGCCACCTTCGGCTGGCGGTTCTTTCAACCCGCCTTCAGCATTGGCTGGCGTTGGCGCCGCTTCAGCAGGAGGCTCCTTCAATCCGCCGGGTGCGGTCAAGGCAGTTTTGGCGGCTGGAGCGGTCTGCGACACCTGAGCTGGGGTGTTGGCCGCATTGTTGTCTTCCTGCGAGTGAATCACCACGTACCACCAGGCGGCGCCCAAAGTGGCCGCTGCAACGAAGATTGGCACCAACGCCATCATCAAGCTGCGCAGCAGGTGTCCCCAGGTGATGGTCATGCCCGCCACGCCGTTTTGGACAGCTCTGCCGGGTGACACCACAGCGGACAGCAAAGCTGGCAGGGTGCGCTGTGAGTACGCTCTTGACACGTGCGCAAGCCAGGGCGGAATGGCTGCGCGCATTTGTTCAGGCGGCAGTTTTGGCGCGATTTTGGGGTTGATCAACACCCAGCCAATGATGTAGACCAAGTACAAGAACGCCAAAAAGAAACCGGGAAACATGGCTGCCGCATACAACTTGACCACTGATTGCCCTGCCACGGCTGCGTAAACAATGATCATCACCGAAGGCGGTATCAAGATACCCAAGGTGCCCCCGGCGGTGATAACGCCCGCTGCCAGCCGCGTGTCATACCCCGCGTTCAGCATGGGGCGCATGGCGATAACGCCCATCAACACGACCACCGCACCCACCAAGCCGCTGGCAATGCCCCAAAAGGTACAAATGATCAGCGTGGTGACGGCCAATGAGCCAGGCACGCTGCGAAATGCCAGTTGCACGCTGTGAAACATTTTGTCCACCAGCGCGCCGCGTTCCATGACGTAACCCATCAGCACGAAGAGTGGTATGGACAGCAGCGTTTCATTCGTCATGGCCCCAAAAGCGCGCTGCACCATCAAATCGAAGACCCGGTTGTCCAGAAAGCTCGCCGCCGGGTTGTAAAAAGCGATGTAGCCAAACACCATGCCCAACCCCATCAGGGTGAAGGCCGTGGGAAACCCCATCATGATGACCACCACGATGAGGCAAAGCATGGTCATGCCAAGTGCAGCGTTGCTCATGATCAGCCTTTCACCGTTTTGGACTGCTCAATGGCGAGTTGACGCGCTTCGTCGTCCACAAATTCGCTGCCCGCGAGTTGTTGGGCCACCACGTCGGACTCTTGGGCGTCTTTGAGGCGCGGCGTCCAAACCCCGGTTTTGATGCAAACAATGCAGCGAATGATTTCAGCCAGGCCTTGCATCAGCACAATGGCACCGGCCACGGGAATGACAAATTTGAACGGGTAAAGCGGAATGGGCGTGGCGTTGAACGTCTGCTCGCGCATGGCCAGCGAATCATTGAAATAAGTCCAACCCGCCCAGGTCAACGCGGCAATCCCGGGCAGAAAAAACACAAAATACAGCACCAAATCGACTGAGGCTTGGGTGCGGGGCTTCATGTTGCCGTAAAAAAAGTCTCCTCGCACGTGCCCGTCATGCGCCAGCGTGTAAGCCCCGCCCAACATGAACAAGGTGCCATACAGCATGTTGTTGACGTCAAATATCCAGGCGGTGGGCGCGTTGAGGATGTAGCGCTTGAATACTTCGGCGCAGACCACCAGCATGAGCACCACGATCAGCCAGGCGGCGGCTTTGCCAACCCAGGTGCTGATGTGGTCGGCGGTGTGTAGAACTTGTTGAACTGTCATGGATGCTTCCTCGCCCTGTGAATGAGACCGGGCGACTCAAAAAAAAAGCCATTCGGCGGGACCGAATGACTGTTGTACGACGCTAAAAGCTACAAGTCAAGCGATTGCCAACTTGCAGCATCAAAGCCCCGGTTTAGCTTTTCTTTTTGCCAAACGAATGGTTGTAGGCCATTTTGAAATCGACCATGTAGTCATTTTGCCAAGGAATAGCGCGTTGCGCGTAAGCGCGCTGCGAATCAATGACCTTTTTGAACAGTGCGTTTTCTTTGCCTTTGGCCTCGATGATGGTGTCCCAGGCTTCCAATTGCGCCTTCAGCACGGCGTCTGGCGTTTTGTAGAACTTGATGCCCTGCTTTTTCATCTCCATGTAGTCTTGCGAATTGCGGTCAATGGCTTTCCAGCTCATCTCGGCGCTGGCCGCTTGCACAGAGTAGTCAATGATGGAGCGCAGCTCTTGCGGCAGGCCGCTGTATTTGGTTTTGTTGAACAAAATCTCGAACTGCTCGCCGCTTTGGTGAAAGCTTTGCAGCATGCAGTTTTTAACCACATCCGGAAAGCCCAAAATACGGTCAGACGTGGCGTTGTTGAACTCGGCCGCGTCAATCAGGCCACGGTCCAGTGCGGGCACAATCTCGCCGCCCGGCAGTGGGTTGACCGAGGTGCCCATGGCGGTGAAGATGTCCACAGACAAGCCCACGGTGCGGAACTTCAGGCCCTTCATGTCTGCCACTTTGGCGATGGGCTTTTTGAACCAGCCCAGTGGCTGTGTGGGCATGGGGCCGTACAGGTAAGACACCACGTCCATGTTGAGCGACTTGTAAATCTCGTCCAGCAGCGCTTTGCCGCCGCCAAAGTTGTGCCAAGCCAGCACCATGTTGGGGTCCATGCCGAAAGCGGGGCCAGAACCCCACAGCGCCAACGCATTGTTTTTACCGTAGTGGTAGGCCACCACACCGTGGCCGCCGTCCAGCGTTCCTTTGTTCACGGCTTCGAGCAACTGAAAAGCTGGCACGACCGAGCCTGACGGCAGTACTTCAATTTTCAGCTTGCCGCTGGCCATGTCGTTGACCTTTTTGGCAAAGTCATTGGCGTATTCGTGAAAAATGTCTTTGGCAGGCCAAGTGCTTTGAAAACGCAATGAAGTCGTGGTTTGCGCGGTAGCCAGCATGGGTGCCGACACAGCCCCGGCAGCGATGGCTGCTCCCTTGATCAGGCTGCGCCGTTGGGTGGGTTTACCAATTGTCATAAGGATCTCCAGTCGTGTTTAAAACTTAACGTCGTATCTTTTCAGATTCTGAGCGATTGCAAATAGGGTTAACACCGTAGTTTGCAAAAGACATGGCGGGTAACTGAAAAACAGTTTTGATTTTTCCAAGGGAATTTTTTCAGCGCATGGTTTTTGGGTCAGCCTACACTGCTTTGGAGAGGCTCGGTGCAGTGTGGCCATTCAACCCAGGAGTCAAGTGATGGATCGTCGAAATTTCTTCCAGAGTTCAAGCCTCATTGCAACCGGCAGTATCGTGGGCTGTGCAGCGCCCGTGGTCTCGCAACAGCAAGTCAAAACGCCTTTTGCTGTGACGGGCACCTACCTGCCCATCGTCAGTTCCGATGAAATGTTTCCGGTTCGCCGTATTTATTGCATTGGCCGCAACTACCGAGCCCATGCGATTGAGATGGGTTCCAACCCGGATCGAGAGCCACCCTTTTTCTTCCAGAAGCCTACCGACGCGATCCAGTATGTTCCGGCCGGGACGGTCGCCGACCACCCCTATCCCACACTCACCAAAAATTACCACTATGAGGCCGAATTGGTGGCCTGTTTGAACAAGGGTGGGCGCAATATTCCAGTGGCACAAGCACTGGAGCACGTCTATGGCTATTCCTTGGGGCTGGACATGACTCGGCGTGATTTGCAACGGGCCATGGGCGACGAGAAGAAGCCGTGGGAAATCGGCAAGAGTTTTGACCACTCTGCCGTGATTGACGCGGTTCACAAGCTGGCGCAAATTGGCCATTTTTCAAAGGGCGTGATCTGGTTGAAAGTCAACGGGATCATCAAGCAAAATGCCAATTTGAACCAGATGATTTGGTCGGTGGCAGAGCAGATCAGCAAACTGTCTGAAGCCAACGAGCTGTTTCCTGGCGATATCATTTATTCGGGTACGCCAGAGAACGTCGGCCCTGTAGTGCGGGGTGACACCATCGAGATGCACATTGATGGCCTGCCCAACTTGAGCGTCAAAATCGTTTGATCAACGCGCCAGCCTTCGGGTAAGCTCAGGTCAATCGAACAGGGCGACGCCCTACGTCGTTCTAATTTGGTGCCCAGTTAATGCTATGGCGATTGGCCAGATTCGATTGAGGCCTGAACTCCCAAAATCACCATGAACCCCATCCAGCTTTTTGACCCCGCGTCCAGCACCTACACCTATGTGCTGTTTGACGAGACAACCCGCGACGCGCTGATCATCGACCCGGTGGACGAGCAACTGGAGCGCGATTTGGCCATGCTGCGCCAACACGGCCTGAACCTGGTCTGCACGGTCGAAACCCATGCCCACGCCGACCACATCACCAGTGCAGGGCTGCTGGCCGAGCACGCTGGCGCGCGCACGGCAGCCCCCAGCGGCTGCGGCATCACCACTGCGGCGCTGCAGTTGCAAGACGGGGACTCGCTGGCGTTTGGCGGCGAGCAGATTCGCGCCCTGCACACACCTGGGCACACGGCCGGCAGCATGTGCTACCACTGGGTACCTGTACAGCCTGACGCCTCTGGCCAAAGCTCTCCCAAGCACTTGTTCAGTGGCGACACTTTGCTGATCAACGGCTGTGGCCGCACCGATTTTCAATCGGGCAGCGCTGAAGATTTGTACCAGAGCTTGACCCAGATTTTGTCTGCCTTGCCCGATGACACCATCGTCTGGCCAGGGCACGACTACCAAGGCCGCAGGCGCTCGACCATTGGGGCCGAGAAGTCGGGTAACAGCCGCATTGCGGGCAAATCGCTGGACGAGTTCTGCGCCATCATGAACGGGCTGAATTTGCCCAAACCCCTGCGCATCGACGAAGCCGTGCCTGCCAACCTGACCTCTGGCATTCGCCACGACGCGCTGGCCGGACCCGGCCTGCCAGGCTCGGTTGCAGCACCCGTGGCGGTAGACCCGCAGCCGCGCACTGAGCATGGTTACGCAGGCGACATTTCCCCCGCGCTGGCCTGGCAATGGGCGCAGCAAGGCCGCGCGGTGGTGGTGGACATTCGCACCGACGCCGAGCGCGAGTGGGTGGGCTTTGTGCCCGGTGCGCCCGCCGTGGCCTGGAAGCACTGGCCCGGCATGGCGGTGCGCCCCCAGTTTGACGAAGAGATCAAAACCGCCGTGCCCGCCGGTTTGCCCGCGCTGTTGCTATGCCGCAGTGGCATTCGCTCTATCGCGGCGGCCAAACGCGCCACTGAATTGGGACTGGTGGCCTACAACATTCTGGAAGGCTTTGAGGGCGACCCCGACCCCAAAGCGCATCGCGGTGCGCGCGGTGGCTGGCGTTTTCGGGGCTTGCCTTGGCGTCAGGGCTAGTTTTTGGCAAAAAAGAACCTGCAGGTTCTTTTATTGCTTCAAAGCGTCAAAAAGGCCAAACTATGAATAAAAGAGGCCTCTAGCTCCCGAATTAATTCAATAGTTTGCTATATAAGTTATAGCAATTTGAGCCGTCGGTTGCGTCTTCGCCCCTCCCCTCATTTCACGCTCACATCACCCTCAAGCCATTGGCGAATGAGGGGCAACGCCTATCAATCATCCTCTGCAAAAGTAATCAGTCGCTGCGTCGCCGACCCAGCAAGGGTTTCACCAGCGGCTGGCGCTGCAGCACTTCCTGCGCCATTGGCTCATAAGCCGCCGCCAGTTGCAAAACCGCCAAATCGCCCTGCGGTTTGCCGATGATTTGCAAGCCCATGGGCAGGCCCTGCGCGTTGAATCCAGCGGGCAGGCTGATGCATGGCAGGCCAGCCAAGGTGGCATAAATGGTCACCTCCATCCAGCGGTGGTAGGTGTCCATCTCGCGGCCATTGATGTGGCTGGGCCAGCGCAGCGCGGCGTCAAACGGCCAGACCTGGGCCGTGGGCAAAGCCAAAAAGTCGTAGTTTTCAAACAAGCCCAAAAGATGCTGGTAAAACGCCGAGCGCTGGGTGCTGGCGTTCATCAGCTCGGTGCCCGTCAACTGAGTGCTTTGGTCGTATTCCCACAGCGCTTCGGGCTTGATGTGCTCGCGGTTTCTGGGGTTGAGTAAATGCGGGGCAATGCGTGAACCGGTTAACGCCCGCCGCCACACCAGCCAGGTTTGCCAAACATTGTCCGGCGACGTTCCTAACAGCGTCGGTTCGACAAAGCAGCCTTGGCGATTGAAGTCTTGGGTGTCTTTGAGCCGCTCAAAGCGGCGCAGCGCCTGCTCGCAGACCTCCATCACACCCGCTTCCATGGGCAGATAACCCGACAAGTCGCCCAGCCAGCCAATTTTGACGGGGCGGCTGGCTTTGAAACCCGTTACTCCAGTCAACCGAGAAAAGTCCACGACCGTGGCAATCGACAGTGGCGCTCTGGCATCCGGCCCCGCCTGCGTAGCGAGCAACAGCGCCAGGTCTTGCACTGTGCGGGCCATCGGGCCTTCGGTGCCGAGCTGGCTGATGAAGCTGTCGGTGGCAGGCCACATGGGCACGCGGCCCTGCGACGGGCGCATGCCAATCACGTTGTTCCAGCCTGCCGGGTTGCGCAGGCTGCCCATGAAGTCAGAGCCATCAGCCACGGGCAGCATGCGCGTCGCCAGGGCCACCGCCCCGCCACCACTGCTGCCGCCTGCGGTTTTGCTTAGATCGTAGGGGTTGCGGGTGGTGCCAAACACCTCATTGAAGGTGTGCGAGCCCAGCCCGAACTCGGGCACATTGGTTTTGCCAATCACAATGCAGCCCGCCGCCTTCATGCGCTGCACCATCAGCCCGTCGCTTGCCGCCACAAAATTGCGCAGCAAAGGCGAGCCCTGCGTGTTGGCAATGCTTTTGGCCAGAGACAAGTCTTTGATGGCCTGCGGCATGCCGTGCATCCAGCCCATGGATTCACCGCGAGCCAATTGCGCGTCCCGCACGTCTGCCTGCGCCAGCAGCGCCGCCTCATCTTGCAAGTTGACAATGGCGTTGACCTGCGGGTTGACCTGCGCAATGCGGGCCAAATAGGCCTGCATGACCTCGCGGCACGACACTTGTTTGGCGTGAATCGCGTCTGACAAGGCTTTGGCGCTCATGTCGGTGATGTGCGTTGCGGCGGGTGGGACAGTCGGCTGGGCGGGGGAAGCTGGGGCAGGTAACATGAATTTCGAGCCAGTGTGAGGAGACAAGCGAGGACTAGGAGCCAAAAGCAGCCACCAGGCGCGTCAAACTGAGAGAAACTCGCCTACATTGCAGTTTGTTTCAGTTTGACCTCAAAGCGCCTGCGCAACCCAAACATACCATGACATTTTTAGCTCTGGACATTGGCAACACCCGGCTCAAGTGGGCCATTTACGATGCGCCGCAGCCCGGTGCCAACCTGCTGGCCCAGGGCGCCGAGTTTCTAGAAAATATTGACAAACTGGCCGACGGCGCCTGGGCCGACCTGCAAGCCCCAGCTAGCATGCTTGGCTGCGCAGTGGCAGGCGATGGCATTCGCATGCGCGTGCAAGAGCAAATGGAGCAGCTCGTCAATTGGGATCTGACTCCGCGCTGGGTTGTCTCCAGCGAAGCCGAAGCCGGTTTGACCAATGGCTACGACTTTCCGTCGCGTTTGGGCGCAGACCGCTGGGTGGCGATGGTGGGCGCTTTCAACCGCATGCGCTCGCAAGGCATTCAGCGCCCCATGGTGGTGGTGATGGTGGGCACGGCGGTAACGGTCGAAGCCATCGACATCACTGGCAAATTTTTAGGCGGCTTGATCTTGCCTGGGCACGGCATCATGCTGCGCGCGCTTGAATCGGGCACGGCTGGCCTGCATGTGCCCACGGGCGAAGTACGCGAATTTCCCACCAACACCAGCGACGCTCTGACCAGCGGCGGCACCTACGCCATTGCCGGCGCGGTTGAGCGAATGGTGCAACATGTAAGCACCCACTGCGGTCAAACCCCAGTGTGCATCATGACAGGCGGTGCCGGGTGGAAGATGGCCCCCAGCATGAATGTGGCGTTTGAGCTGGTGGACAACCTGATTTTTGACGGCTTGCTGGAGATTGCTGCGTTTCGGGAATTGGGTGTGGTTGCGGTTTGATGCGAGCCCAGAACCGGGTCTCTAGTTCCCCAGTTGGAGTGCTATTTTTTAAATAGCAAACTATCTATATAATTTGAGACCTAGAGGCCTATTTGATCAATAATTTGGTGCAAAACACCAAATTCTCCCATTTTTACCACAATTGTAGTAAAAATAAGTAAAGTCAAGCGAAGCTTGGCCCAGACAATCCATCCACCGCCTGAAACATCGCCTGCCTGGCCTGGCTGATGATTTGGCCTTTCCAGCTGTCGGTGTCGGTGTAAAACGCGTCCATCAGTTGCTGCTTGATTTGCGCGGCCTGAGTGGCGGGCGCCTCGGGGTGGTTACTTAACCAATGTTCGGCGCGCAGGGCCAGCGACATCTCGCTCACAGGCAAGGTGCCATATTCCATGGCAATGCCGGTGTACTCGGCTTGGGGGCATTCTTGGTTCAGCGACGTCCACATCAAACCAGTCAAAAAGGCTGAGGTCGATGTGCCGTCATAAATAGAGGTGACGGGTGTCGCGCCGCCGCCGCCCCACCAGGCGCGGGCACGCTTGAGGGCTGCTGCGTCGTCTGGGCAGGCAAAGATGCGCTCACCCAAGCCGCTTGGCCCAAGGCCGGTGTGCAGGTCGATCCAGGCGACTTTAGCCGCTTGGGATGCGTGGTCGCGCAGCACTTGGCGCCAGGTTAAATTGCTCCAGGTCGCGGACGTGCCGCCAAAAAACAGGCCACTGGCAAATTCATGCTGCCCACGCGAAATAGCCGCCTGAAAAGCCGTCATGCCACGGGTTTGGATGTAGTTGGCAACAGTTGCGGCGTTTTGTGCATCGGGCGGCCACACCTCTGGAATCAACACATCGCTCAGTTCGCGGTAGGCTTCGTTGACTGGCAGTGGCTTGGCAAAGTCATGAAAATTTCGGTTCAAATCGACGTTTTCTTGCGTCACCCGGCGAACGTGCGAAAACCCGTAAGGATTCAGCGCATGCACGTACAGCACGGCCACGCCTTGGTCGCGCGCTTTGTCCAGCCACTGCGCGTCATGCAGCGCAAACACCTGCACGCCACTGCCGCAGTAGCCTTCAACCCCGTGGCAACCGCTGGTCACAATCAGCAGCTTGTCGGCGTCTGGCGCGCCCGCACGGGCCACATCCATGGCCAGCACTTCGTCGTCTTTGCCCTTTAACGGGTGGTTGTGCGACTCAATCTGCAAGCCGGCCGTGGCGGCGGCTTCCAGAAACTTGACGCGGGCCTGGGCGTAGCTGCTTGAAAAGCAATCGACAACGCCCTTCACGCGGCGCTCACCGCTTCTGGCTGAGAGGCTTTGGCGTTGGCGGCTTGGCTGCTTGCAGGTTGCTTGAACCAGGCTTCAGCCAATTGCACCCAGTACGTGCCGCCCAGTGGAATCAAGTCGTCGTTGAAGTCGTAACTCGGGTTGTGCAGCATGCAAGGGCCGCCCCCATGGCCCATTTCACGGTGCTCGCCGTCGCCATTGGCAATGAAGCAATACGCGCCGGGTTTGGCTTGCAGCATGTAGGCAAAGTCTTCCGCGCCCATAGTGGGTTCCTGCGTCAGCACGTTGTCAGCACCGACGATGCCGGCCATCACCTTGCGACAAAACTCGGCCTCAAACGCCGAGTTGATGGTGGGCGGGTAATTGCGCGAAAACTCAAACTCACAGGTGGTGCCAAAGGCGGCGCAGGTGTGCACAGCAATTTCTTGCATGCGCTTTTCAATCATGTCCAGCACTTCAACTGTGAAGGTGCGCACGGTGCCCTGAATCTCCACGCTGTCCGGAATCACATTGGTCGCCTCGCCCGCGTGAATCATCGTGACCGAAATCACCCCCGCGTCAATGGCTTTGAGGTTGCGGCTGACAATGGTTTGAAACGCCTGCACCATTTGGCAGGCAATTGGCACCGGGTCCAGCCCCATGTAGGCCAGAGCAGCATGGCCGCCACGGCCTTTGATGACGATTTTGAACTCGTTGCTGGACGCCATCACCGGCCCCGGGCTGACGGCAAAATTGCCAATCTGCGTGCCCGGCCAGTTGTGCATGCCAAACACGGCCTGCATGGGAAACTTGTCAAACAGCCCGTCTTTGATCATCTCGCGCGCGCCGCCACCGCCCTCTTCAGCAGGCTGAAAGATCAGGTAAACCGTGCCGTCAAAATTGCGGTGCTTGGCAAAATGCTGCGCCGCAGAGAGCAGCATGGCAGTGTGGCCGTCGTGCCCGCAGGCGTGCATCTTGCCCGCGTTTTGGCTGGCGTGGGTGAAGGTGTTGAACTCCTGCATAGGCAGCGCATCCATGTCGGCGCGCAAGCCAATCGCTCGGTCAGACGTGCCGCTTTTGACAATGCCCACCACGCCCGTGGTGCCCATGCCCCGGTGAATCGGAATGCCCCATTCGGTCAGCTTTTTGGCCACCACGTCGGCCGTGCGAACCTCTTCAAAACACAGCTCAGGGTGGGCATGAATGTCGCGTCGAATAGACGCAATGCCAGCAGCCTGGCCAACAATGGAATCGATGATTTTCATAGGGGTTCCTCAAAAAGGTCGTGGCCCACAGTCTAGTACGGCTTGAGAATCTTTGCCGTCACCTGCAGCATAGTGGGTGCGGCGCGAAAAATTTTGCAGGGAACAAGCACTCCGCCCTGGCCTGACCAAGCCCACGTTAGGCAGTCCGTTCCTAGGTGCGCACGCGCCCGTCACCCATCAGCATGGACAGTTCGACAAAATTAGACGCCACATGCTGGTTCGCCCCAAAATTGACTGAGAAACCGCCATACGACTGGTTGGACAAACTCTCAAGTCCAGTGATCAACGCGTCACGGGTGATGGCTTTGCCAGCGGTGTTGGCGCGTTTCAGGCCCTCGGTGAAGACCTTGGCAGCCAAATACCCTTCCATGCTGGAAAAATTGGCTTGGGCATCGCCCCCCGCTTTTTTAACGGCTTCAGCAAATTCACGGGTAATGGGCTTTGCAGCACCGTAGGGTGAGGGCATCACTTGACTGACCACCACGCCTGCGCCGTCTTTGCCGAGTTCATCTGCCAGGGCTTGGGTGCCCACAAACGAGACATTGAAAAACGTGCCACCGTAGCCTGCTTTTTTGGCACTGCGAATGAAGGCGGCGCAGGATTTGTAAGCGCTGATCTGAACAATCGCATCTGGCGAACCGGCCATTAGCGTTTTAACGGCGGCGTCCACATCCACAGAATTGCGTTCCACCGTGGTTTGAGCGATGGTTTTCAGGTTTAACTTGGACAGCGCCAACACGGTGCCATCCAAACCGGCTTTGCCATAGGCGTCGTTCTGGTAAAAAACAGCGACTTTTTTCAAATCCAGCGTGGTGAGCTGTTTCACGATCAAGGCGGTTTCGTCGTTGTAAGACGCACGCAGGTGAAACACGTACTTGCTAAAAGGGTCGCGCAAGCCCATCGCGCCAGTGAACGGTGCAAAAAACGGCACCTGGTCTTTTTTGGCCAAAGGCACGGCTGCCAGACTGGTGGGGGTGCCAATGTAGCCAAACAGGGCAAAAACCTCGTCGTCAATCAGCTTGCGGGTGTTGGCGGCACAACGGTCTGGCTCGTAGCCGTCGTCCATTTTGCGCAATTCAATGGTTTTGCCACCCACGCCGCCTTGAGCGTTCAGTTGGTCAAACCAGACATTGGCTCCCTTATTGAACTGAATCCCAAGTTGCGCGGCAGGCCCTGTGAAGGCAGCAGACTGACCCAGCACAATCTTGCCACTGCCTTGCGCGCGGGCTATATTAGCCCCAGCCAAAGACGCAGCACCGGCCACCACAGAAAATTGACGTCGTGTAATCATCCCTGGATTATCTGTAGATCGGCCTGCCTGCACAATCTGAGGGTTGTACTTTTTCACGACAACCCGAAATAAATGATCGCGTTTAAACCCTGTCTATGCATGTGAAATGGCCCCCACCATGACCCTCACTGTCCAACCACCTTCCCCGCCATTGCAGGTGCTTGGGGCGTGTCCGCACGATTGTCCTGACACCTGTTCTTTGCTTACGACGGTTGAAAACGGCATCGCCATCAAGGTCCAAGGCAACCCCGATCACCCTCAAACTGGCGGTGTGTTGTGCACCAAAGTGTCTCGCTATGCTGAGCGCACCTACCACCCCGAGCGCGTCCTGTATCCGCTCAAGCGTGTCGGCCCCAAGGGTGCCGGGCAATTTGAAAGGGTCAGTTGGAGCGCCGCCTTGGATGACATCGCCGCCAGGCTCAAAGCCATCGCCTCCCGCGGCCCCGATAGCGCGCAGGCCATTCAGCCTTACAGCTACGCGGGCACCATGGGCCTGGTGCAAAGCGAAAGCATGGCCGCACGTTTTTTCAACAAGCTGGGCGCGGCGCAGTTGGACCGCACCATTTGCGCATCGGCCGGGGCCGAAGGGCTGACCTACACCCTGGGCGGCAAAGTTGGCATGCGGGTAGAACACTTTGCCGAATCCAATCTTATTTTGATTTGGGGCAGCAACTCCATTGGCAGCAACCTGCACTTTTGGCGATATGCCCAAATTGCCAAACGCAACGGTGCCAAGCTGATTTGCATTGACCCCCGGCAGTCTGAAACTGCCGAAAAATGCCATGAGCACATTGCCTTGCTGCCCGGCACTGACGGCGCTTTGGCGCTGGCCCTGATGCACGAGCTGATTCAAAACGACTGGCTGGATCACGATTACATTGCGCGTTATACGGTTGGCTGGGATGCTCTGCGCGTTCGCGCTTTGATGTGGCCCCCCGAACGGGCGGCGGCGGTTTGCGGAATTCAAGCAGATCAGATCAGATCGCTTGCGCGGGACTACGGCGGCTGCCGTGCGCAAGGCCACCACGCTGCCATTCGCATGAATTACGGTTTGCAGCGTACGCGCGGGGGTGGTAACGCGGTGCGCGCCATTGCCTGCCTGCCCGCACTGGTGGGCGCGTGGCGGAACCCGGCAGGAGGTGTGTTGATGTCAACGTCTGGCAGCTACCCGGTCGACAAGCAGACTTTGCAATGCCCGCAACTGCTGGCGGGCAAAACGCCCCGCACCGTCAACATGACCACCATTGGCGACGATCTGCTTCGCCCTGCGTCGCCCGAATTTGGCCCGGCGATCGAAGCCCTGGTGGTGTACAACAGTAACCCGGTGGCCATCGCACCGGACTCAGGCAAGGTCGTGGCCGGGTTTGCGCGAGACGACCTGTTCACGGTGGTATTTGAACATTTTCTGACTGACACGGCCGACTATGCAGACTACGTGTTACCCGCCACGACCCAGCTAGAGCATTGGGATGTGCACATGAGCTATGGCCACACCGACGTGCTGCTCAACCGCCCCGCCATTGCCCCCCTGGGTGATGCCAAACCGAACAGCGAAATATTCAGGGAACTCAGCCGTCGCATGGGCTTTACTGAAGCTTGTTTTGCGGACGATGATGAGACGCTTTGCCGTGCGGCTTTCGGCTCGGCGATTGACTTTGATGAGCTTCTTCAAACCGGGTTTGCACCGTTGAAGCTTGCCGCAGCGCCTTTCGCCGAAGGCCGTTTTCCGACGCCGTCTGGCCAATGTGAATTTTTCAGCCAACGCTTGGTGAACCAAGGGTTAGACGGCCTGCCCGACTACCTTGAGAATTACGAGCCTTTTGGCTCCTCGGCTCTGTACCCGCTGGCCATGATTTCACCCCCTGCCCGCAACTTTCTCAATTCGAGCTTTGTCAACGTCAAAAGTCTGCGCGACAGCGAAGGTGAACCCTTGCTTGAAATGCATGAGAGCGATGCCCTGCCCCGTGGCATTCAAGCCAACAGCGTGGTGCGGGTTTTCAATTCGCGCGGCGAATACCGTTGCAAAGTGTCAATATCGCCGCGCGCCCGCCCTGGGGTGGTGAACGGCATGGGCATCTGGTGGCGCAAGATGGGTTTAGACGGCAAAAACGTGAACGAACTCACCAGCCAGAAATTAACCGATTTGGGCCGTGCGCCTACTTTTTACGATTGTTTGGTACAGGTTGAAGCCTGCGCAATGGCCAGCCCTGCTTCTGGGCCAAAGTAAATGACAACGCCGGCCGCGCAACCCCTGCGCATTTTGCATTTGGAAGACTCGACGCCAGACCATCAGCTGGTGCAGCGCTGCTTGGCGCAGTCGGCCATGGCCTTCACCATTGAGCGGGTCGACACATTGGCTGCCTTTGGCGCGGCGCTGCAGTCAGCCAATGTCGATGTGGTTTTGGCAGACTATGCGTTGCCAGGTTTCACGGCGCTGGACGCCTGGGTAGACTTGCAGCAGTTGGACAAGCTGGTTGCAAAACGTCCCCCGTTTATTTTGGTATCCGGCGCCATCGGCGAAGCTGGCGCGGTCGCCGCCATGAAGCTCGGCCTGAGCGATTATGTGCTGAAAGACGACTTGGGCAAACTGCCTCATGTCATCGTCCGCGCGCTTGAGGTGCAAGACGCGCACCGCGCCAAAGAGCAAGCCAACGCGGAGCTTGCCGCATCCGAAAAGCGGCTTGCAGCGTTTGCAGAACATTTGCAAACCACAATAGAGCAGGAACGTGCCGCCATCGCCCGCGAAATTCACGACGACATTGGCGGCTCTTTGGCCGCAGTCAAGTTCGATTTAGCCTGGCTTGGCCGCCACAGCCAGGACGCGGGCATTCTTGAGCATGTGAAGGCAGCCAGCGACATGGTGCAGCATGCTTTGGGTGCCAGCCAGCGCATCATGATGGACTTGCGCCCAGCTATTTTGGACCAGGGCTTGGTGCCCGCGCTCGAATGGTTGTGCACTTCGTTTGAAAAGCGCAGTGCGATACCGACCCGGTTTTTGTCCACGGCAGGCGACTTCCACGCCATTCCCAAAGCGGTGCAATTGACGGCCTACAGAACGGCTCAAGAGGCGCTGACCAACATCACCAAGTACGCGCAGTGCAGTGCCGTCAAAATCGAGTTCAGCGACGTGGGGGGCGTGTTGACGCTGGAGATCAATGACAACGGCCGGGGCATTGCTGCGCCAGACTTGGCCCGGCCAGGCGGCTATGGCTTGAAGGGCTTGAGTGAGCGGGCCAAAACGGTCGGTGGCTGGCTGGACGTGAGCAGCCGTGAAGGCTTGGGCACGACAATCACACTGACCGTGGCCTTGCTCACTGACGCTCAGCCTGGCAGTGCGTCCCCCCATGCCGAACAGGAATTTTTATGATCCGAGTGGTACTTTGTGACGACCACGCCATGGTTCGACGTGGCATCAAGCACACCTTGAGTGAAGCGGGCGACATCACCGTGGTGGCAGAAGCCGCCAGCTATTCCGAGGTGCGCGAAGCTTTGCGCACCCACCCGTGTGATGTGCTGGTGCTGGACTTGAATTTGCCGGGTCGGGGCGGGCTGGAGGTGCTGTCCAGCCTGCGCGAATCCAATGCATCGGTCCGGGTCCTGATTGTGTCAATGTTCCCTGAAGACCAGTACGCCATTCGCTGTTTGCGAGCAGGCGCGCAAGGGTACTTGAACAAAGCGGGTGACCCGGCCGAGTTGATCATCGCTGTGCGCACGTTGATGCAAGGCAAAAAGTACGTGACGGCAGCGGTCTCGCAAATGCTGGTAGACCATCTTTCATCGCCCAGCAACGCGTCTTTGCATGCCGCGCTGTCTGAACGGGAACTTCAAACGCTGTTGAAAATCGCTTCGGGGAAAAGGCTCTCAGACATTGCCGAGGAGCTGATGCTAAGCCCTAAAACCGTCAGTGTGTACCGCGCCCGGGTGCTTGAAAAGCTCAAGCTGACCAACAACGCGGAGCTGACGGTCTACGCCATACGCAACGAGATGGTTTGACTCTCATTTTCAAGAGTTGCTGAGCCGCTTGAGCCGCTCCGACGCGGTCACCACGTCAATCAGGCGAATGCCAAATTTGTCATTCACCACCACGATTTCGCCCTGTGCGATCAGGTGGCCATTCACTAAAACGTCAACCAGGTCAACGGCCAGGGTGTCCAGTTCAACCACCGAGCCGGGTTTGAGCTGCAAAATGTCCTTGATTGCAATTTTGGTGCGCCCCAGTTCCACCGACAAACGCACCGGAATGTCCAACACCATGTCCATGATGTTGACGGTCACGTCAGGCTTGGCTCCACTGTCAGGCAATTCTGCGTGTGATGTGGGTGCTGCTGCGCGGGGTTGCAAGCCGCGCACCCAACCCGCTACCGTGTCAGGCAGCGCAACACCGTCAGTGCTGGAGTCGCGTGGGGGCGTTGTGTCAGTGGCCATGCTGACCTCCTGAGCTTGGGGTACTGGTCTGCACCTCGCCGCGCAGATTTTTTTGAATTCGCAATGCGTTTTTGCCGTTGAAACTGCCGTATTCACAGGCAAAAAGAGGCACGCCATCGACCGTGGCTTCTACCGTCGGACGCGGCACAAAAGGCAACACGTCACCGGCCTGCATAGACAGTAGCGCCGCGACGGTCATGTCGAACCTTGCCAATTTGGCTGAAAGCGTCAGTTCAACCGACGCCATCTCTTCTGTGAGTTGACTGCGCCAATAGGAGTTGGGTTGAGGCAAGTGCCCGTGCGTGGTTGATTTCAGCAGTGTTTGCAAGGGTGCGAGGCTGGCGTGAGGAAAACAAATGTGAATGTGGGTGGATAGATCGCCAACGGACAACTCAAATGAGCTGGCTACTACCCGCTCGCGCAAGGGTGCGACGTGACCCAGGCGAGCTTGCGCCAGGATGCGGTCAGGCTGCATATTGAGCGGGTAAAAGTCATGCCAGGCGCGGTTGTATTCGCTGGCGATCAACTCCAATACCAGACCCGCGCGGGCGAGGTCAGTCGCTTGCATCTGCGTGACGGCATCTTGCCCCAGGGGCGTGTCGGCGGTGGCGAAACGGCTGGCGCTGGCCGCCAATGTCAGGCGCGCTTCAAAGGCGATCAAACCCCAGCCGTCCAGGGGCTCAATGGACATCAAGTGGCAATGAGAGGGCTCGGGCAATTGCTTCAAGAATGCGCCAAAGTGGGTTTGACTCTCCAGACCCGATTGCATGCTCAAGGCACTCGAACCCGCTCCCGCGGCGTTGCCGCGCGGACTTGAGGCATTTTGAAAGAGACCAACCAAGGCTTGCGGCGCTCGCCTGGCAAACCGCTGATTGATGGCTTGAAGCCCTGGCCACAAGCCGCGGTGCAGGTGGTCTTGGGCAGGAATGTAAAACGGCAGGGCCTCGCCGGGTGACTCAAGGTCGTCGCCTGCGTCGGCGCTGGCCTGCGCCGCAGCGTCACCCTGCAAGCCCGCCAGCAAAGCATCAATTTCGGCTTGTGAGATTTTGTCGCGCAGCGTCATGGCCCTTCCTTGTTCGAGCAAACGCCGCTTTGAGGCGCTGACGCTGACATTGACGTTGAGTTTGACGTTGCAGCCAGATCCAGATGGCCCGCAAACCGGTGCTCATAGTGGGTCCGCCAGGGTTCGACCAAGTAGCGAATCTGAGCGTCCAACCGCAAGATGCGGTGCATGATGCGGCCCTTTTCAAGCCGCTGCTCTTTCGACAGCACTTCAGCAGTTGCCTTGTTCCGCAATTGGTCGATCAGTGCGGCACAGGCCACCTCGGCGCCCCTGACCTGATCCCAGTCGGACGCCCTCGCTGCGGTCAGCATGCGGCGGCTTTGCTTTTCGACAGCGTGGTAGTGGTCCAGCAAGGTATCGGTTGGGGTCATCTGGGTTAAGTTGGCAGAGTTAGGTCAGCAGAATTAGGTCAGCAGGATGGTGTGCACTCGTCGGTGGCATGCTTGTGTAGGCCCAAAGGATAACCAGCCTGAACCGGTTCAAACCGGCGAGAAAAGCCGCATTTACCCGCCATTTGTTCCCCGCCTGGGCTGACATGCGGGTTGGCCTGGGGTCCTTTTGGAGCCTGTTTGGGGTTTGGCACAAGCGATGCCGATGTCAGAAGTTACCTTACAAGGCCATGCCCGTTGGCCTACACGTTGGGCAGCGACTTTCTGATTCAATTTTGGTCGGCCAGAGTCAAAATTTGCTTCACCAGTCTTTGCTGGCAATACCAAGGGTGTGCAAACCCAAAGTCGAGGAGCAAGTCATGAACCCTGAGCAGCTTTTGGTCGAAATTCGCGATGCCAATCTCACCTACCTCATGTTGGCACAAAACCTGATTCGGACAGACCGCCCCGAAGCGCTGTTTCGCTTGGGGCTTTCAGAAGACGCCGCCGACATGATAGACGCACTATCGCCTTCGCAGGTTTTGAAAACCGCATCGACCAACATGTTGCTTTGCCGCTTTCGGGTGGACGATGACCTGGTCTGGAACCTGTTGACCAACCATGGGCTGGACCAAGCCCCCAGCCGCGCCCATGACGTGGCGGATAGCCAAATTGATGCACGGCGCTCTGCGGTTCGCAGTGACGTCAACGTAGCAGAGCGCGCAAGCCAGACGAACGGCCAAATGAACAGCCTGACGAAAAACCTGAAAAACGGCAGCACGGTCAGCGTCAAACCTGACATGCGGTGCGACCGGGGATCCGCCTCGCGCATGCACGCCAGTATTTTGATGGCCGGGCGTTTTTCTGAAGTGCTTTAGAACCATCCGTTGGCGCTGAAACCTCAACCCTTTATCTTCGTCAGGCACCCTTTTCATGGCTTCCAAAAGTGTTTTGAATGACTCCAAACAAGTGACCCGCGCGGTGAACTTGATTCAACTGGGTGCCCGCTTGCAGGTTTTGGAAAGCGAAACCGATCTGTCTTACGAGCGCTTGCTACGCCTTTACAAGGAGGTTGCAGGCAAGTCGCCATCGAAGGGCCAAGTGCCGTTTTCGAGCGATTGGTTTTTAACCTGGCAGCCGAATATTCACGCGTCTTTGTTTTTGAACATCTACGAGTACCTGACCAAGGCCTGCGTGATTGACGGTATTGACGCCATCATGAAGGCCTACAAGCTCTACACCGAACAAGTGGCGGCTTGCGACATCGAACCCCTGCTCAGCATCACCCGGGCTTGGCGTCTGGTGCGGTTCATTGACGATGGCTTGCTGACCAGCACCGCCTGCAGCAGCTGCGGCGGTCATTTTGTGACCGATTTATTTGAAAACCCGCACACCTTTGAGTGCGGTCTTTGCGCGCCCCCTGCTCGAGCTGGCCGAAGCGGTGCAGCGGCGGGCGGCCTGGTGTTGCACTGATCAGGCAAGCGCTTCGTAAACAGCTGCCTTGTACTCAAACCAATACGGGTTCCAAAACCCGAGGTAGCGCTGCGTCATCAGCACGATTGTCACGCCCGTAGCCGGTGAAATTGACCAGTGCGTACCCCCCAATCCACCCCACTGAAATTCACCGGGTATTGAATTGGGCTGCATGGCAGACGAATGCCGAGTTACAGCGCCTGCCAAACCAAAGCCCAATTCGGGCTTGGGTTGGTTAGCGTAAACCCGCACAAAACGGTCTGGCGGCAGTTGGTCGCGCAGCATTTCAGCCAGGGTGGCAGGCTTCAGTAAACTGGTCTTGGACAAGCAGTGCTTTCCAGGTAAGCCTGACTGAAGTCCCTTCAGCAAAGCCAGCATGTCGGCCTGCGTGGTGACGAGGCCGCTGGTGCCAGATTGGCGCGGCACGGGCTTTAAGAAAGCATCGGGCCAGGGCACGTTGTTCAGTCTGAGCAAGCCAGGTTTGAGCGGATCTTGCGCATCGCCTGCATAAAGCGGACACAGTCGATCAAGTTGGTCGCTCCGCAGCACATAGCCTGTGTCGACCATGCCCAAGGGGTCGAACAAGTGGTTTTGCAAGGCCGATTGGTAAGTTTGACCCAGCACGATCTCTACCAAACGGGCCAACACGTCGGTGGCCATGGAATAAGCCCAGCCGCAGCCCGGCTGATAAATCAGTGGCAAGCCAGACATCTGGTCCATCAACTGCGCAAGCGTGGTGTCGGGTTTGCGCAAACCCGCTGAATGGTAGGCATTGAAAATCAAGGTGCCCGGGTCGAACACGCCATGGCTCAAGCCCGCTTGGTGGCTGAGCAGGTGGCGAATGGTGATGTCATGCGCCAGCGGCTCGGTGTCGGTCAATGCAGTGGCCCCCGGACGCAGAACCTTGAGTTTGCCAAGGGATGGAATCCAGTTTTTGATGGGGTCATCCAAGGCAAAGTGCCCTTGGTCATGCAGCATCAACACCAAGGTTGAGGTCAGCAGCTTGGTGTTTGAAAACGCACGGTGAATGTGGTCTTCGCGCAGCGCTTCACCAGTTTCCAGATTGGCTTGGCCCAAGCAAATGCGATCGACTTCAACACCGCCCTTCAGCACCACGGCAGACACGCCGCTTAAAAGTTGATGGTCAATGCAAGACTGCAAAAGCGCGTGGGAGGCTTGAAAACGGGATGGGTCAGGCTTCATGGAGGCTTCAAAAAAATAGGGAGTGGTGGAGTGGTTAGGCTGATCACAAGCTTGATTACCGTGATTTTTGCACCACAACGGCGACTTGATTGTTGAGCCAATCCAGCCAACATCGAGCCTGCCGTGTGAGAATTTGTGAAGGCTGCTGCGCATTTTGCCCGGTCTGACTTGATTCACTCTGGCCATGAAAATACCCACAAAAATTTCAAAATCCCTTGTTTTTGCAGCGACTCTGCTGTGCACCACCGCCAGTTTTGCAGGTCGCCCGTTGGTCGTTGATGACGCCAACACGGCTGACGCTGGAACTGGCAACATTGACGTCTGGTTTTCACGCCTGCCGGGCAATGTGAACGTGTGGACGGTCGCGCCCGCCTACGGCATCAAGGACGGTATTGAGCTGGGCGCTGCGCTGTCCACCGACACGACAGCCAATGTGTCCAGCACCACGCTGCAAGCCAAGTTTCGCCTGACCGAGGCTAAAAAAGACGGCTGCAATGTCGGCACTTCTTTGGGTTTTTCGCAAGCCAGTACCGGCGGTGGCAACACGGTTTTCATCAATGGACTGATGACCTGCAACAGTGAATTGGGCGGGTTCAACCTGAATTTGGGTTTGAGCCGCGCCCCTGATGGCCCCACGCTGAACGGTTGGGGCGTGTCGTTTGAGCGGCAATTCGGCGCGTTGACTGGCCATGTTGAGTACTTTGGCGTTGAAAAAGCCGCACCAACCTTGCAATTGGGCCTGCGCACAATGTTGAGCAAGAGCCTGCAGCTTGACGGGTCGGTTGGCACGTCCAGCGGGGAAACTTCTTACTCCCTGGGCATGCGCTTCTTTTTCTGAGCGATCCGGCCAGAATCCATTCACTGCACTGCAATGACGCCGCTGTAACGGCGCTAAAACGCCGCTGCAAACGCCGTAATACCCCGCAGATGCATGGGGTAATTTTGGAGGCTAAGCTGGATTTTTTTGGAGATCTTTCGATGCAACGCAAAACTGCCCAAGACTTTGACCAAGAGCTGTTGATTCTGTTTGATGCCTACGTGCATGGCGTGATCGACCGACGCGGGTTTTTGGCAGGTGCCCAAAAATTTGCAGTCGGTGGGTTAACAGCCGTGGGTTTGCTGGCGGCGCTTAGCCCTAACTTTGCGTTGGGCCAGGTGATTGCAAAAGACGACACCCGCGTCAAAACCGAAATGATCTCGATCGAGTCGCCCACCGGTTCGGGCACGGTGAAAGCCTATTTGGCTCGGCCCACCAACAAAGTGGGCCCGCTGCCCGCCATTTTGGTGGTGCATGAAAACCGGGGATTGAACCCGCACATTGAAGACATCACCCGCCGATTGGCGCTGGACGGCTACATGGCCTTAGCCCCAGACGCGCTGACGCCTCTGGGCGGCTACCCAGGCGATGAAGACAAGGCGCGCACCTTGTTTGCCACGCTGGATCAAGGCAAGACCACTGAAGATTTTGTAACCGCTGCCAACGTGCTCAAAACCCGCCCGGATTGCACTGGAAAAATTGGCGTGGTCGGGTTTTGCTATGGCGGTGGCATGGCTCACACCTTGTCTGTTCGCTTGCCAGACCTGGCCGCCGCTGTGCCGTTTTATGGCAACCACCCTGCGGCAGAAGACGCGGCTAAAGTCAAAGCGCCCTTGCTGATTCATTTTGCCGGTGTGGACGAGCGCATCAACGCCGCTTGGCCCGCCTACCAAGCTGCGCTGAAGGCTGCAGGCGCGCGCTACACCGCCCACGAGTACGCTGGCACGCAACACGGTTTTAACAATGACACAACGCCTCGGTTTGATGCCAAAGCGGCCCGACTGGCGTGGCAGCGGACGATGGATTTTTTCGATGAAAATTTGAAGGCTTGAACTTCAACGAAATCTTGCGCGCATGACCTGAGGTGCCGCCAGGTCTCTGCGCCAGTTCGTCCTGCCTTGAGTTTGGGTTGAACTGGTGGAGTATCCATTTGCTACGATTAATATAGCAAACTATTGATATAATTCGAGAGCTAGAGGCCTATTTTATCGAAAAATCGGCAAAATTGTCGATTTTTTACAAAAATTAACCTGCAGATTCTTTTTTATAAAAAAAGACCTGAAAATGCGCGATCGACAGCGACCCGCAATGGGGCATGCTGGCGCAAAACTGGCGCAAAGAAGCCCTCATAATCAAGCTCACCTGTGCGGAAAATTGGGACGGCCATCCGAGGCAAGCTTCTGCAAGGCAATTCATTTGAAAAAAAACAGGAGACAAACCATGGCAAATCCTTTGAACCGACGTCTGCTTTTGGCGTCTGGCGTGGCGCTGGCCTGCGCTGCAGCGCTTTTGACAGCGGAACCCGCAGTGGCCCAAACCAAGCAATTGCTGCGCATCTCCACCCCGGCCGTGCCCGACGACTGGCACGCCAAGATGTGGAGCGTGATGAAGGACGAGCTTGAGAAAACCGCGCCCGGCCAGTTTGACACCCAAATCAACCTGAACGCCTCGCTCTTCAAACAAGGCACCGAGCCTGCCGCCATGGCGCGCGGCAACCTTGAGATGTCGTCCATCTCGGCGTTTGACATTGCCAAACTGGTGCCTGAATTTTCAGTGTTCACCGCAGGCTACGTGATTCGCGACCCTGAGCATTTGATGAAAGTCTTCAACGGCCCGCTGGGTGATGAACTGTTCAAACTGGTCAGCGACAAGATGGACATCACGATTTTGTCGCCCATCTACTTGGGTACCCGCCAGCTCAATTTGCGCGATGTTAAAAATGTCAAAACGCCCGCCGACTTAAAAGGCATCAAGCTGCGCATGCCTGGCAGCAAAGAATGGCTGTTTTTGGGCGAAGCACTGGGTGCCACGCCCACGCCCCTGGCTTTTGGCGAGGTGTATTTGGGCCTGAAAACCGGCACCATTGACGGCCAGGACAACCCACTGCCCACCGTGCGCAGCGCCAAGTTTTATGAAGTCACCAAGCAGCTGACGCTGACCAGCCATTTGGTGGATGGCATTTTCATCAGCGTGTCCAACAAGCTGTGGAACGGCCTGAATGCGGATCAAAAGGCGAAGCTCAAAGCCGCCGCCCAATCGGCAGCCAAGTACAACAATGACAACCGCATTGTGGATGAGAAGCAAATGGTCGATTTTTTCAAGGCGCAGGGCCTGTCCGTGACCACGCCCGACGTGGACGCGTTTCGCAAATCAGTGCAGGCTACCTACCTGAATTCTGAGTACGCCAAGACCTGGCCCAAGGGTTTGCTGGATCGCATTAACGCGACCAAATAGGTGGGACAGGATTGGCAGGAATTCTTGATCCGCAGGTGCCCATGACCCGCAAGCTCAAAGCCCTGGCCAACGCCATTGGCGGCGGTTTGTTTTTAACCATGTTTGTCGTCTTCATTGTCCAGATCACAGCGCGATTTGGTTTCAACAAGCCGCTGCCCTGGTCAGATGAAGCCGCGGTGATCTTGTATGTTTGGGTCATTTTGTGGGCGGCCGCGGTCATCGTGCCCGAGCGCGAACATGTGGTGTTTGACCTGGTCTGGAACAGCGTCAATCAACGCACTCGCCAAGCCATGAAAATCGTTGGCAATTTGCTGGTGGGCGGCTTGGCTTTGGTGGGCCTGCCTGCGACGTGGGACTATGTCCATTTCATGTCGCGCGAAGGCTCGCCCGTCTTGGGTGTGTCATTCATGTGGGTCTTCATGCCCCTGGTGCTGCTGATGGCGGCCCTCGTGGTGCGCAGCGCCTGGGCCATCTGGCAGGCCGCGCACGGCATTGGCCTGGACGCTGAGTTGCGCCTATGACGGTGGGTATTTGGGTTTTGGCAGGGGTGCTGATGGCGGGCATGTTGCTGCGTATGCCGATTGGTTTCTCCATGCTGGCATCGGGCTTTGCCTACCTGCTGGTCAAGCGCCAAGACTTGGGGCTGGTGGCAGAGCAAGTGGGCAACGGCCTGTACAACAGCTATGTGTTGCTGGCGGTGCCGTTGTTTGTCTTTGCGGCCAACATCATGAATGCGGGCACCGTGAGCGAGCGTATTTTTGACTTTTGCCGCATTTTGGTCGGGCGCATGCGCGGGGGGCTTGCGCAGGTGGACATTTTGGTCAGCGTGATCTTCTCTGGCATGAGCGGCAGCGCCATTGCCGATGCCGCCGGGCCGGGTTTGGTCACCATCAAACAGATGCTGAAAAAGCCTGAATATTCACGCGGATTTGCAGGTGCTGTGGTGGTGGCCAGTGCCACGCTGGGGCCAATCATTCCGCCGTCCATCCCCATGGTGATTTACGCCATGGTGTCGGGTGCGTCGGTTGGGGCCTTGTTTTTGGGCGGCGTGGTGCCTGGCTTCATGATGGCGATTTTGATGATGGTGGTGGTGCATTTCATCGCCGTCAAACGCAACATGCCGCGTGAAGACCCGGTGCCGCTGCGCGAATGGCCCGCGATCATTTTTCGGGGTGCGTTGCCACTGTCCATGCCGATTGTGCTGTTAGGCGGTATTTACTCAGGCGCGTTCACGCCAACCGAAGCCGCCGCCGTGGCCGCCCTGCATGCGCTGATTTTGTCGACGCTGGTTTTCAGGGCGCTCACTTGGCGCAGCTTTTGGGCGGTGGTGATGGAATCAACCCGGGGCAGTGCGGTCATCACCCTGATTTTGGCGGGTTCCTTCATGTTGAACTACGCCTTCACGTCTGAGGGGGTGCCACAAGCCATGGCGCTGTGGGTCGATGGCATGCAATTGTCCAAAACGCAATTTCTGCTGATGGTCAACGTGATGTTTTTGGTGCTGGGCTGCTTTTTGGATGTGTCCGTCTTGCTGCTGGTTTTTGTACCCATGCTGTTGCCCGCCGCCAAGCTGCTGGGCGTGGACCTGGTTCACTTTGGCGTGCTGGTGGTGCTGAACATGATGATCGGCCTGATTCACCCGCCCTTTGGCATGCTGCTGTTTGTCACCAAGGCGCTGACGGGCATTCCCATTGGCGAAATGATGAAAGAAGGCTGGCCGTTTTTGGTGATGCTGCTGTTGCTGCTGCTGGCGCTGACGCTGTTTCCGCAAATCGTGCTGTGGCTGCCGCAGACCATGGGCTACGGGCTTAAGTAACCTTTGGAGGCGCTGCAATTGCTGATTTAGGCGGAACGCAGATGCAATGTCG
Source organism: Rhodoferax sp. (assembly GCA_031386665.1). GTDB lineage: Bacteria > Pseudomonadota > Gammaproteobacteria > Burkholderiales > Burkholderiaceae_C > JANYCG01. The sequence continues at coordinate 25,748 of JANNCN010000067.1, forward strand.
ATACCCAGCAGTTACTATTATAAAAATAGCAAACTATGTATATTATTTGAGAGCTAGAGGCCTAAAACACCATAAATTTGGCTTTGGAATGCTCTGAATAAAAAAAACTAACCTGCAGGTTAGTTTTTGTCCAATGTCGCCCCACTCAAGGATTAGCTAATTTTTTGGCTTTGGCCCGGCTGCGCTGCACCATCAGCTTATGGCAGCTGACGTTGATGACGCGCAACTCAGCCAGCGTTTCATCAATGCGGGCACGCTTTTGCTCAAGCTCGGCAATCGCCGCGTCGGTGCGTGAAATCACGTAACTTAGCTGCTGCACGCGGCCCTCGCCTTGGTCGCCATACAAATCCAGATAGCGTTTGATTTCAGCCAGCGGCGACCCAATGGCTTTGGCACGCAAGATCAGCGACAGGCGGGCCCGGTCACGCCGCGTGTACACCCGGGCACCACCCACGCGCCGGGGCGCGACCAGCCCCTTGTCTTCATAAAAGCGCAAAGCCCGCAACGTGATGCCAAACTCGCTGCACAGCTGTGCAATGCCAAACAGCTCGGTGCTGCCTTCGTCACGGTGCGAATCGACAAACGCCTGCGCGGGGGACGGGCCAGACGGCTTCGACAAGCCCACGGCAGCGCTTGCGCCCAGGGCAGCTTGCAAGCGGGTTGCAGCCAAAGCACTCACGCCATCACACCACGCGTTGCAGGCGCATGGCAATGCTCATGTCGCCAGACACCTTCAGCTTACCGCCCATGAACCCGGTGACGGGGTCTAGCTCGCCTGCCAGCATGGCAGTCAGGTCTTGCAGCGAGATGCCAACCGTGCAATCGGCCTCTAGGTTGGCATTGCTCACGGTGTTGGGCGTGGCTTTGCCGTCGATGTAAATGCAGCCGTCGGCGGCGCAGTCAAACTTCAAGGTCGCTTGCAAGCCACTGTCAGCACCCACTTTGGTGCGAATGGCCTGCGTGCATTGCTCGATATTCATGGGTGCGGTCTTTCAAATGGGGGCGGCGGTAAACAACGCGCATGCTATCAGCCAGGCCTGCCCTAGGGCATAGTGTAAACACCTATACGGCAGATGATTGACGTTAACGTTACCCTAGCATCTAATGGCGGTGTCTGCTTTTTGATGCCCCATGACAAGGCCACCGCCCATGCCCGTACTGCGCTCCAGAATCAACCCCAAGTCAGCCGTGTTTGCCGCCAATGCCCAGCGCATGCTCACTTTGCTGTCTGAAGTGCAGCGGTTGCAAGACATCGTGATCGCTGAGTCAGAATCCAAACGCGCCAAGTTCGAGCAGCGCGGCCAGTTGCTCCCGCGCGAGCGCGTGGCGCGCCTGTTAGACCGGGGCTCGCCTTTCCTGGAACTCAGCCGCCTGGCGGGTTTGAACATGCACGACGATGATGGCAAAAAGTCCGTCATGGGTGGCGGCTCTATCGTCGGCATTGGCGTGGTGGCAGGCAGGCGCGTCATGGTGACCGCCAATGACAGCGCCGTGAAAGGCGGCACCACCGCGCCCATGGGCTTGCGCAAAGGGCTGCGCGCCCAAGACATCGCCCGTGAAAACAAATTGCCGTTGATCTACCTGATCGAAAGCGGCGGTGCCAATTTGATGTACCAAAGCGAGATTTTTGTGGATGGCGGGCGCACCTTTGCCAACCAGGCCCGCATGTCCGCTGAAGGCCTGCCCCAAGTAGCGGTGGTGCATGGCTCGTCCACGGCAGGCGGGGCTTACCACACGGGCTTGTCAGACTACGTCATTTTGGTGCGAGGTCGATCCAAAGTATTTTTGGCGGGACCGCCTTTGGTGAAGGCCGCCATTGGCGAAGACAGTGACGAAGAAGAGTTGGGTGGTGCCGAAACCCACACCCATGTGACCGGCTTGGGTGAATACCTGTGCGAAGACGATGCGCATGCCCTGGCCATGGCACGCGAGGTCATGGACAAACTCAAATGGGACACGGTGGCCCCTGAAGCGGTTTGCCCGCCGCCGCTGTTTGACGAACAGGAATTGCTGGGCCTGGTGCCCGCTGATGACCGCGAACCCTACGACGTGCGCGAGGTCATCGCCCGCTTGGTCGATGGCTCTGATTTTCTTGAATTCAAGGCCGGGTACGGTGCTGAAACCCTGTGCGGCCACGCGCGGGTGCAGGGCCATTTAGTGGGGATTTTGGGCAACAACGGCCCCATTCAGCCCAGTGGCTCGACCAAGGCGGCGCAATTTATTCAACTGTGCGACCAAACAGGCACCCCTTTGGTCTTTTTGCAAAACACCACGGGCTACATGGTGGGCTCGGTTGCAGAGCGAAGTGGCGCGGTCAAGCATGGCTCCAAAATGATTCAGGCCGTGGCGAATGCGCGTGTTCCCAAGTTCACATTCGTTTTAGGCGGCTCGTTTGGCGCAGGCAACTACGGCATGTGCGGGCGGGGGTTCGACCCGCGCTTCATCTTTGCGTGGCCGACTGCCCGCACAGCGGTGATGGGCGGGGCGCAAATCGCCAAGGTGATGGACATCGTGAACCGCAGCAAGCTTGAACGACTGGGCCAAGCGGTGAACGAAGAAGCCCTGCAAGCCATGTCGGACGGCATGCGCGCGCGGGTGGACAAAGAGTCCACCGCCTTGTTTGGTACCGCCCGCTTGTGGGACGACGGCATCATCGACCCACGCGACACCCGCCGGATTTTGAGTCTGTGTTTGAGTCTGGCTGATGAAAGCCGCCGCCGCACCCTGCACACCAACACGTTCGGTGTGGCACGCCTTTGACATCCCGCCCCAAAAGTCAAGCTGCAACAGCATCAACCCACCAGGAATCCAGCCCATGAAGTTCACCCCAGAGCACGAGCAGATCGCCGACACCGTGCGCAAATTTGTCGCCAAAGAAATAAACCCTTTCATTGCCGAATGGGAAGCGGCGCAAGAGTTCCCGAGCCACCAAGTGTTTAAGAAAATGGGCGATCTTGGGCTGCTGGGCTTGAAGTACCCCACCGAATTTGGTGGCATGGGGCTGGACTTCAGCTACTCCATGGTCATGGCCGAAGCTTTGGGTGAATGCAATGCCGGGGGCGTGCCCATGGCCATTGGCGTGCAAACCGATATGTGCACGCCCGCGTTGGCACGCTTTGGCTCTGACGAGCTGCGCCATGCGTACTTGGCACCCTCCATCGCGGGCGACATGGTCGGCTGCCTGGGCGTGAGCGAAACCACAGGCGGCTCTGACGTTGCAGCACTGAAGACTACCGCACGCAAAGAGGGCAGCGATTACGTGATCAACGGCTCCAAAATGTGGATCACCAACGGCATGAAGGCCGACTGGTGCTGCCTGCTGGTCAACACGTCTGACGCATCACCCCACAAAAACAAATCCATGATCATTGTGCCGATGGACGCACCCGGCATCTCGCGTCAAAAAATTCGCAAAATCGGCATGGACTCCAGCGACACTGCGCAATTGTTTTTTGACAATGTTCGCGTGCCTCAGCGCAACCTGGTGGGGCAAGAAGGCATGGGCTTCATGTTTCAAATGATGCAATTTCAGGAAGAGCGATTGTGGGGCGCGGCCGGGTCGCTGCGTTCGCTGGACCGGCTGATCGACCAAACCATTGACTACACCCGCCAACGGCAAACTTTTGGCAAATCGGTGCTGGACAACCAAGTGGTTCACTTTCGCCTGGCCGAGCTGCGCACCGAAGTGGAAGCCTTGCGATCTTTGACTTACCGCGCCGTAGAAGCCTATGTGTCTGGCAAAGACGTGACCAAACTGGCCAGTATGGCCAAACTCAAATGCGGCCGATTGAGCCGTGAAGTCACCGACAGTTGCTTGCAGTATTGGGGTGGCATGGGTTTTACGTGGGACAACCCGGTGTCACAAGCTTACCGCGACAGCCGCCTGATATCCATTGGTGGTGGTGCAGACGAAATCATGCTGGGCATCATTTGCAAATTAGAAGGCACCCTGCCCAAAACCAAAGGCTAAACCACATTGCCAGCCCTACCGGGCGAGCCGCTCCCAGATGCCCAAACCAGTGAGTCATTCAGCATGCGCTTTTCAAAAATACTGATCGCCAACCGGGGTGAAATCGCCTGCCGCATCATCCGCACGGCACGCCAACTGGGGTACGCCACGGTGGCGGTTTACAGCGATGCGGACCGCGAATCGCCGCATGTGCGGCTGGCCGACGAGGCGGTGCACATCGGCGCGTCGCCAGCGGCTGAGTCTTACCTTTCGGTCGACAAACTGCTTGATGCAGCGCGCAAAACGGGTGCCGATGCAGTACACCCCGGCTATGGTTTTTTGAGTGAAAACGCCGGTTTTGCCCAAGCTTGCGTCGTGGCTGGCCTGGTTTTCATCGGGGCACCCGCGTCGGCGATTGAAGCCATGGGTGACAAGGCGTTGGCCAAGCGCCGCATGTTGGCAGCGGGCGTGCCATGTGCGCCGGGCTATTTGGGCGAAAACCAGGACGACGCGCATTTGGCCCGCGAGGCCGTCCAACTTGGGTTTCCATTGCTGGTCAAAGCCGTGGCAGGTGGCGGTGGGCGTGGCATGCGCCTGGTGCGCGACGCGGCCGACATGTTGCAAGCCATCGCCAGCGCCCGACGCGAATCAGAAAGCGCTTTTGGCGACGGCACTTTGATGCTGGAGCGCCTGATAGACAACGGCAGGCACATTGAGATTCAGGTGTTCGCCGACGCCCATGGCAACGCTGTTCACCTGGGTGAGCGCGACTGCACGGCCCAGCGCCGTCGGCAAAAAGTGATTGAAGAAGCACCGTCGCCCGTCGTCAGCCCTGCCATGCGCGAAGCAATGGGCCGCGATGCGGTAGCCGCTGCGCTGGCGGTGGGTTACCAAGGCGCTGGCACTGTTGAGTTCATTGTGGACGCCAACCTCAAGCACTACTTTTTAGAGATGAACACCCGCCTGCAAGTTGAACACCCCGTCACTGAAATGGTGACGGGCTTTGACCTGGTCGAATGGCAATTGAACGTGGCTGCTGGTCAGCCATTGCCCGTCAAGCAATCCGACATTCACATGACGGGCCACGCCATCGAGGCGCGTTTGTACGCTGAAGACCCGTACTCGGGCTTTTCGCCGCAAACGGGCGAGGTGCTTTGGTGGCAGCCTTTGGCCGCAGTCAGGGCAGGCGCGCGCATTGACGACGGCATCGTTCAGGGCAGCACGATTTCACCCTATTACGACCCCATGGTTGCCAAGGTCATCGTGCATGGAAAAGACCGCAGCGATGCAATCCGACAACTTCAAGCCGCCTTAGCTCGCTCGCCCTTGCTGGGGCTTAAAACAAATGGTCAGTTTTTGTCTGATCTGGTGGATCACCCGGCGTTTCGGGCCTCCACCATGACCACCACGCAGATTGACCAGTGGCTTGAAAATGGCGCGACCCACCCCGAACTGCTTTTCGCCAGCCCCGTCGCCGCTGACACAGACTGGTGCCTGGCCGCCGCCGTGATGGCTTTGCAAGACGGTGCCAATTGGCGGCCCAATAGCGTGGCCGCCTTTGATTTAAGCTTGATGTGCAACGGAAAAAGCCAAATCGTCCGGGTGCGGGCAGACCGTACAGGCGATATATTGGTCAATATAGCTGGCAGCACGGCAAGCGCCACTAACGTCAAACTGCTGACATTGCCCGTGGTCGCCAAAGGCGAAATCCGATTTGAAATCGACGGCGTGACCCGCTTGGCAACCATTGCCAACACGCCTCAAGGCTTGCACTTGGCCGTCAACGGCCGCGTCTTGGTATTTACAGAGGCTTCAGCGTTTCCTGACGCAACTCAAACCCAAGACCCAAGTCGTGCCTGCGCCGTTGTGGCAGGCAAAGTCACCCAAGTGCAAGTCGCAGTCGGCGCAACGGTGTCAGAAGGCCAGCCTTTGGTCTGCGTCGAAGCCATGAAGATGGAAATGTGGGTCAACGCCCAGGCTGCCGGCATTGTTAAATCAGTCCGGGTGTCGGTCGGCGAGCAGGTTGAATCTGGCGCTTTATTGCTTGAGCTAGAGCTAGCACCCTCGCCAGCAAACGGGGACGCCGCTTAAGCCAAGATACGCAGGCCTACGCGAGCTTTTGTTCAAGCACCGAGCCCATGCTATACTAAAGAGCTTCGCGGCTGTAGCTCAGTTGGATAGAGTACTTGGCTACGAACCAAGGGGTCGTGGGTTCAATTCCTGCCAGCCGCACCAGTAACATTAGCGTTATAGAACAACAGCTTAGAGATTAAAAGTCTTTAGGCTGTTTTTCTTTGTGCGTTCGGTTTTGGCCACCTGTGTCCGAATGGCGTCCAAAAACGAAGTGTTTTCCTATGGCCCGCCCGATCTGCTTACTCCGCCTTCACCCCCGCCGTGCCAATTACCTTGGCCCACTTGCCAATTTCGTCGTCTAAAAACTTGGCGGCGGCTTCGGGTGAATTGCCAACGGGCTCAATGCCCAGCGCCTCAAACTTGGCTTTAATGTCAGGGGAGTTGACGGCTTTGGCGACTTCCGCATTCAGGCGGCTGACGATGTCGCGCGGCACGCCAGAGGGGGCGAGAAACAGCACCCACGTTGACGACTCCAGCGCAGGCCCGCCAGTTTCTGCCAGGGTCGGAACCTCAGGCGCGCTGGGCAGGCGCTTGGCTGAAAACATGCCCAAGGCCTTGATTTTGCCGCCTCGCACATGCGGCATCAAGGTGCTGGGTACATCGACCAAAATCTGGATGCTGCCACCGATCAAGTCTTGCAAAGCTGGCGCAGTGCCCTTGTAAGGCACGTGCACCATGTCGGCGCCGATAGATTGTTTGAAGAGTTCGGTGGTCAGGTGCGCAGCCGCGCCCACGCCCGAGGAGCCAAATGAAATTTTGCCGGGATTGGCCTTGGCATACGCCACCAGTTCCTTCATGTCTTTGGGGGCGAAACCGTTGCCCGCCGTCATGATCAGCGGCGCTATGCCGACCAGCGAAATGGGCGAAAAGCTCTTCACCGGGTCGTAGGGAATGCGCCCCGCGTAAAGCGTGGCGTTGGCAGCATGCGCTGCAATGACCGTCAGCATGGTGTAGCCGTCGGGCGTTGATTTGGCTGCCAGATCAGCACCCAACATCGAATTGGCCCCAGGCTTGTTCTCCACCAAAATCGTCCAACCGGTCTGCTCCTGAACTTTTTGAACCACCATGCGTGTGGCGTTGTCAGTGATGCCGCCTGGGGTGTACGGCACGATCCATTTAATGGGCTTGTTGGGCCACGCTTGGGCCTGGGCGATGGTTGACGACAAGGCCATAGTCAAGCTTGCGGCCAGTGCCAAAAATTTGGGAAGTGAAATTGGGTTCATGAATTGGGGGTTGTAGGTTGCGCCAGCGCGGCAGGCTGAGCTTAGGGTGATTGGCGGGTTGCGTCAATTGGGCGGCGCGGATTGGCCTTGTTCGGTTGCACCTACCGAGAACGTCAAATTTTCAGAGTTGATATCACCGGTGATATGAGTTTTTGAATTTGCCTGTCTCAAAACAAAAAATTCAATAAAAAGAGGCTCTAGCTCCCGAATAATAGGCACACTTAGCTATGTTTTTAATAGCAATTAGGGTGAGTTGGTTTGCAGATCACTGGGGAGAGCGGACTCATGAAAAACCACGCTATTTCAGCAGGCGTCTGATGTCATGCGCCGCAGTAATCAGCAAGGGACGCACATCTGCCAGGTAGGACTCGCGGGTGCGCGTGGATGCAGGCCCAGCCGCGGTGATCACCATGTCAGGCAATGCGCTGCCCAGGCACAACGGCAGGCCAATGCCATGCACTTCGGGTCGCCATTCGCTAAAGGAGCCGCAAATTCCCTGCTCGTCAAAATCGGCCATCGCTTGCTGAATACCGCTGCTGATCAGGTGCCATTTGGCAGGATCCAGCAGCCGAATGCGTGCCAGGATGTCGCGTCTGCTCACCGCGTCCATGCCCGCCAGACAGGCTCGCCCCATGGCCGTGGTGGCAATGGGAATGCGCGAACCCACGTTGAGTTGCAATGTCAAGATGGAGTTGCCATGGCAAGTGTCCACATACAGCATGGCCAGGTCGTCACGCACGCCCAGGGCAAGTTGCAATCCGGTGGTTTCGGCAACGGCTTGAAGCAAGGCACGGCTTTTTTGCTTCACCTCAAGGCGAGCCAATGCAGAGCCGCCAATCCCTAGCGCCGCCATGCCAAGCCGGTAGCGCCCCGATCTGGGCTCTTGTTGCAAATAGCCTGTCGCCGTCAAGGTGTGAGTCAGGCGCGTGATGGTGGATTTGGGCAATTTGCAGCGTTCTGCCAGCTGTTGGTTGCCAAGGCGTTCTTCGCCCGATTGGAAACAGCGCAAAACGTCCAGTCCACGGGCCAGCGCGGTGACAAATTGGCGGTCAACAGGTTTTGGTGGCGAAGTGGAGTCAGACATTATTAGTTTCGCTATGCGGTTTCAAAGTTTAATGTCATGGTTTATTTTAGAGTTTTATGCCGCCAGTCGGAATATCATGGCGAATGGGTTGCAATTTCTGATGTTGCGACGCTCTGATTTTTGAAAGGATTTCTCCATGAGCGCAAAAAAAGCGATTCTCGTCATCGGCGCAGGGGACGCAACGGGCGGCGCTATTGCACGGCGCTTTGCGCGCGAGGGCTACATTGCCTGCGTCACCCGCCGCAGCGAAGAAAAACTGCAAACCTTGGTCAAAGAAATTCGAGACAGCGGTGGCGAGGCGCATGCCTTTGGCAGCGATGCCCGCAAAGAAGACGAGATGATCGGATTGATCGAAAAGATTGAGCGCGATATCGCGCCGATCGACGTCGCCGTCTTCAATATAGGTGCCAACGTGCGTTTTTCGATCACTGAAACGACGGCGCGCGTCTATCAAAAGGTGTGGGAGATGGCTTGCTTTTCAGGCTTTCTGATGGGGCGTGAAACCGCCAAAGTGATGTTGCCCCGAGGGCGTGGCACGATCATCTTCACGGGGGCCACCGCTAGCTTGCGCGGGCGCGAGGGCTTTGCCGCCTTTGCCGGTGCAAAACACGCCTTGCGCGCACTGGCCCAAAGCATGGCGCGAGAACTTTGGCCCAAAGGCATTCACGTGGCGCACCCAGTCATCGACGGCGCGATTGACACCGAGTTCATTCGCACTAATTTTCCGGATCGCTACGAGCTGAAAAACCAGCAAGGCATTCTGAGCCCGGACAGCATTGCCGAAGCTTATTGGCAAATCCACATGCAGCCACGCGATGCCTGGACGCATGAAACGGAACTGCGACCCTGGATGGAAAGCTGGTAGGCATCGATTGGACACATCGCCCTGAAATCACATGAAATGACCTGACCTTCCCCTATTCCCATTCTTTTGGATGCTAAAAATGACTGTCCCTGTCGCTCAATTCATGTTTGACTTTGGCAGCCCGAATGCCTACCTTTGCCACAAAGTCATCCCCCAAATTGAAGGCCGCGTGGGTGTGAAATTTGAGTACGTTCCCGTGCTGCTGGGAGGCCTTTTCAAGCTGGCCAACAACCGTTCACCCGCAGAGGCATTTGCCGGCATCCCTACCAAGCAGGCCTACGATCTGCTGGAAATGAAGCGATTCGTCGCAAAGCACCAGCTGGATCGGTTTCAACGCAACCCGTTCTTTCCAGTCAACACACTCAAGATGATGCGTGGGGCCATTGCTGCACAAAAGCTTGGCTGTTTTGTGCCCTATGTGAATGCAATGTTTGAAGCGATGTGGGAACAAGGCCGCAACATGGATGACCCGGCTGAAATTGTCAGCGTGCTGAAGACGGCGGGCCTCGACCTAGACCGTTTGCTTGACGCCTCGCAGCACCCAGATGTCAAAGCCGGTCTGATTGCCAACACCCAATCCGCGTTTGAACGCGGCGCTTTCGGGTCACCCATGTTCTTTGTCGGCGACGAAATCTTCTTTGGCAAAGACCGTTTGCGCGAAGTTGAAGAGGAAATTCTACGGGTATCTGCGGCCTGACCTTTGGCCCTTTGGTCAATACCGATTCAACCCCCGGCCTGACGTCAGGTCAGGAAAATCGTGCGCCTTGTACCAAGCGTCTTTGGCGGCAAAGTAGGCGCGGGGGAATTCAAGCACGGGATGGTCGGCAGGGTGGCCGGCGCGCCTTGCAATGCCAAAGAGCCCAGTGGTTCGGCCCGCGACCGCCAAATGTCCTTCTGGCCACTCAATCACCTGTATCCACACCGAACTGGTCGCCGCAGGGTCGCTGGCAGCTCCCGTCACCCGGGCTATCGCGGTGTTGGTCGCCTTTTGAGCCAGTGCGATGCGCGGCTGATCCAGCAAGCCTTCGGGCACGTTTAATTCAATGAGAAACAGGCCACTTGCCGACACATAGGTGCCATCATTGGTGCCGCCTACAAACCAGTCTGCCCGATCCGTCTCGCGAAAGCGAACCCAGCTTCCTGTACGAGCAAAGGGCGTATCGCCGCCGCCCTCGATCACTAGCAGCGCCTGGGTAAGTTCTTCGGCCAAATCGGCTTTTTGCGCCGCCGACAACTGCCCTTTGAGGCAGTCCACAGTGACCATTGGCATGGTTAGCCTGCTTTGGCGGTTGGCGGCATGTCTTGGTGCAGCTTGCGCCGGGCAAACTGCCACTGCCCGTTCACGCGCTTCAGGTCGTCTTCATAGCGTCCAGTGAAAATAATCTTGACGCCTTTGTCTGTGGTGTTGACCAATTGCAGGTACGACCTAGACTTGGCTGTATCGCCGTCGATTTTGGAAAGGATGTTGACGGTGTAATGCTTGAGTCCGTTGATTTTGGAGCGGGTCGAGCCTTCGTACTGGTCTGCAAAGGCCTGAATTTGCGCCTTGCCAGTGAGCAGTTTTCCGATGCCGTCCAGAATGGCGTCGTCGGCCCAGCAAGCCACCCAGGTTGGGTAGTCGCCACTGTCCAGTGACTGGTTGTAGCGGGCAATGAGTTCTTCAATCGCGAACTTGTCTTCGAGTTGGCTTGGCATGGGGAGTCTCCTGGGCTACTGGTTATGGCAAAGTTAGGCGGCAACCACGGCGCTGACGCCGCCGTCCACAGCAATAACTTGGCCAGTGATGTGTTTGCCTGCGTCCGATGCAAGCAGGGCGGTCAGGCCCTTCAAGTCTTCATCATCGCCTGTACGGCGCAGCGGCGCGTTGGCAGCCAGGTTGTCTTCGCCCACATGGTTGAACATGCCTTCGGTCATCTTGGTGCGAAACGCGCCCGGTGCAATGGCGTTGACCGTGATGCCCGAGGGCCCCCATTCAGCCGCCAGTGCTTGCGTGAAGGTAATGCAAGCCCCTTTGCTGGTGTTGTAGGCGATTGTCTTCATGAACCCTGGATTGCCACCCAGCCCCGCAATGGAAGCGATGTTGATGATGCGTCCGCTTTTGCGCGGCAGCATGCTGTTTTTGCCGATCAGTTGGGTCAGCACAAAGATGCCTCGAATATTCACGCCCATCACCTTGTCCCAACTCTTGATGGGGTGGTCTTCAGCGGGGGCGCCCCAGGTTGCACCCGCATTGTTGATGAGAATATCGATGTGCCCCAGCCGGTCAATGGCTTCATCGGCCAGGCGCTGCATATCGGCATCTTGGCCTGCATCGGCGGCAATCCAACTGGCGTTGATGCCTTCGGATTTCAGCAAGGCGGTGGCGGCCTCCAGCTCTTCGGCTTTGCGTGCGCTCAAGACCACGGTGGCCCCTAGTTCGCCCAGGGCCTGTGCCATTTGCAAGCCCAGCCCGCGTGAGCCGCCAGTAACCAAAGCGGTTTTGCCGGTCAGGTCGAACAATTGTTTAACGTTGCGTGTCATGTTGTTACCTTGTTATGTTGCTACTTTGATACTTCGTTAAATTACGGCGTTGACTGTTCAGTTGTACTCAGCCCTTGGCCATGTACTCTTCAAGCGTCTTGTGGAAATGCCGAATGCGGCTTTCCTGGTAGACCGACATCGTGGCCCCCGGTTTTTTGGAGGCGCGAATGCCACGCTGAATGCGTTTCAGATTTTCGGTGTCTTGGTCGGTTACGTCGGCAGCCGACCCCATGCCTGGCACCTTGTGCCATGAGTCGTTAACCCCCACGATGGTGGCCTTGCCCACTGGCGGGTGGGTGCCGTCTGCATTTTTGGAAAACAACATCATGATCTCCATGATGCATTCTTCGGGGTTGTCGCCATTGGGGCGAAAGCGGTAAACCAAGGGCGTGGCCATGCCAGCCCATGGCCCCAGGTTGGGAAACAGCTGGTACTGAATTAAATCGACCGCCTCGCACGTGGACAGTTGAGAAAAGTCTCGCCCGGTGGATTTGGAAAACCGCTGGCGCGCATGCTCGGCAATTTTTTCGCGCGCTGTTTCGCCTTCTTCGACCTTGATTTGGCGCTTTCCATAAAACCCGATGTCGCGTTGCATCGCATCGACAATTTTTTGCTCTGGGTAGTGGCCCAAGGCTGGGCTAGGCACACCCTCGGGCATGATGAAACGGTTGACGTGACGACCGTCAAACACGTCGTACTGCGTGTTGGTGTCTGCCGTGTATTCCACCGACTGGGGGTGCGTGGCGGCAATGTGAAAGCCTTCCATGAAGGCTTCTTGCGCCAGTTTCCAGTTGCAGGGCAACACTTTGCCACCGTGCACGGCTTTGTAGCGGTTTTCAAGACCGAAGGACTTGAAGTGCTCTGGCAGGCATTCCAGGTAGGTCTCTAATGGCTCGCAGTTGGCGTCAAAGTTGATGAACACAAAGCCGCCCCAAATGCCAACCTGGGCTTCGGGCAGGCAAAAATTTTCTCGGTCAATTTGCGGGAAGTCCCAGGCGCAAGGCAGGCCGGCCAGTTTGCCGTCCAGCCCCCAGGTCAATCCGTGCACTGGGCATTTAAGGTGACGTACATTGCCGCCCTCTGTACGCAAAATAGTGCCACGGTGCAGGCAGGAGTTGACATAGGCGCGGATGTCGCCTTGGCCCGTGCCAGTGCGCACGATGATCAATGAGTCATGAACAATGTCATACACCTCGGTGTCACCCACCTCGGGAATGTCTTCCAACCGGCAGGCCATTTGCCAGGTTTTTTGCCAGACGGTTTTGACCTCGCGGTCATGCCAGTCTTTGGTGTAGTACCGATCCAGCGACACGTCATCGCGGCCCATGTCGCGCGGCGAGTCAATCAGCAGCACGGCGGGTGGCTGAATGGCGTCGCCTTTGAGGATGTCTTGAACCGAAATCGCTGGCGACCTAGGCACTGTGGCGGGCGACAGCTTGCGACTGATCGGCATGGCGATGGTGGCGGAAATCATCGAATGTCTCCTGAACTGGGGTTGAACTGATGTGAGCTCGCAGCGGGCCACAAAATGGCCCGGTTGCAGCGTTGCCTATTTCCATTCTAGGTAAGTAACTCTCACTATGCAAGTCAATAAATTCAAGTTTACATTGGCAATGTCACCCCAGAGACTGTTAATCAATACATAGTTTTCCGTTAATGCAAGTAGTCTGACCTTGCCTTTAAACTTAAGAACGTCGTATCTCTTCTCTCGTCCAAAACAACTCCATGTCTGGCCCTTTGCCCTCTATCTTGGTGCAGCCGAATCTCGTCGCGATCAACGCGGCATTGATTGCCGTTCGCCAGGCGGCAGCGGTTTTGTGTGACCGCGCCACGCTGCTGGTGTTGTTGCATGCTCACAGCGGTGCCTGTCGCTATGCAGAATTTGGCGAACGCACTGGCCTGGCCAGCCGTTTGGTCAGTTCCCGTTTGGCGCGCTTGACTGACGACGGCCTGCTGGTGCGCATACCCTACTCGCGCAGGCCCTTGCGGCATGCCTACCACCTCACACACATGGGTGTGGCACTTTTTGACGTGCTGGCTCTGCTGGCAACCTGGGAGCAAGCTTGGCCAGATGGCGCAGACACCGACACCTTGGTTAGCGTTGAACACCTGGGCTGTGGCGCGGCGCTTGCGGCACCCCAACTGCCTGCTTCAGCACTGTCCAATTCAGTGCGCCTGAAGTGCGCCGGGTGCCAAGAGGCCATCACCGCCCAAAGCATTTCGCTGCTGGTGCACCAAAAGGAAATGGCGCAAATGCCCACCAAAAGCACAGCCATGCGCCGCACGCGTCAAGACCCTGCCGCCCCCGCAGAGGGCGCAATCAGGGGGCCGTTGCCGCAAGGTCTTTCGGTACTGGGCGACAAGTGGAGCATTGAAGTGCTGGTGTGCTCCTTTTTTGGACTGCGCCAGTTTGGAGACTTTGGTACGCGCCTAGGAATTTCCACCAACATCTTGACCGACCGGCTAAGCCGACTGGTCGCAGAGGGCTTGCTGCGCCGCAGCGATGCAGATGAACCGCTGCGCAAAGGCCTGTACCTGCTGACCGACAAAGGGCGCGACTTTTACGCCATCCTGATCGCCATTCAAGTCTGGGCCGACCAGTGGATCGACCATCGCGTGCGCTCGCCCGTCAAATTGCGCCACATCCCCTGCCAAAAATTGCTGCAACCCGTGCTCACCTGCGTAGCCTGTGGGCAGGTCGTGACGCATGCGCAGGGACGAATTGCAGTGACAGCCCGAACCTAGTTGTCTGGTTCAAGGCTGGGCGGTTGTTGATGTGGGTTTCATCCAAATTTCCCAATATTTACCACAATTGTGGTAAATATTGACTAAATTGAGCGACTTTTGAGTATTTAGATCAAAATATCAATCAAATCTGCCTCTGGCTCTCGAGTAATATGCATACTTTGCTATTTATAATATAGCATTCGAGTCAGCCAACACCAATCTTGCAGTGCAGTCGCCCTGTCTCAAACCACCCCCGCAACCGCCCCCCGCCGCTGCTGCAACGCCAGCCAGATCAGCGCCATGGCCACCAGAACCACGGGCACGACAGAGCCCAGGTTCAGCAGAGTCCAGCCTTGGGTGGTGACCAGCACGCCAGATGAAAACGAGCTGAGCGCCAAGGTGGCAAAAACGCAAAAGTTCAAAGCACCCTGGGCGCGGTCTTTTTCCTCAGCGGTGTAGGTTTGCAGTGACAAGGTGGTGCTGCCAGTGAAGAGGAAATTCCATCCTACCCCCAGAAAAAACAGAGCGGCCAAAAACTGGTGCAAATCGACGCCTGACAGGGCGATGGTGATGCACAGCGCATTCAGTGCAACGCCCACCGCCATGATGGGCAAGGTGCCAAAGCGTTTGATCAAGTGCCCGGTAAAAAACCCAGGTGCAAACATGCCTATGACGTGCCATTCCAAAACCAAAGCGACATCTGAAAACGGCAATTGACACTGCTGCATGGCAATCGGCGTGGCGGCCATCAGCAGGTTCATCACACCATAACCCAAGGCACCGCTGGCGGCGGCCACCATGAACACGGGCTGGCGAATGATGACGGACAGGGGTCGGCCCCCGGTTAAAGAGGTTTTAACCGGGGGTGGTGGAAAGCTCACAAAGCCCATCAGCAGCATGGCCAGCACAGCCACCACGGCCAGTGCAATGTAAGCGCCAGCAAATGGAACATCTGTGAGAGTGCGGGTTTGCGCCGCCAAATTGGGGCCTAGCACAGCGCCAATCAAACCGCCCGCCATCACCAAAGACACCGCTTTTTCGCGCCATTCGGGCTTGGCCAGTTCTGCGGCTGCAAAGCGGTACAAGTTGGCGTTGGCGTTGTAGTAGCCCGCAATCACAGTGGCGGCGCACAGCAAGCCAAAGTTTTTGTTGATGGCTGCATAGGCGCACAACAGCGCAGACCCAAAGGCCACCATCAGCCCAATTTGAAAAGCTGTGCGGCGGCCATAGCGCGATTGCGACTTGGCAACCAAGCCGGTGGACAAAGCACCGCCTACCACGTAGCCCATGACGGGCAAGGTGGCCATCCAGCCCAGTGGCGCCAAACTCAAACCCACCAAACCGTTGATGGCGATGAAGACCACGTTGTTGGTCAAAAAAAGTCCTTGGCAAACTGCCAGAAGCCATAGGTTTCGGTTCATAACAGCCACAGGTTTTTGTTCATACCAGCAGTGTAAGGGCCGCCAACGCGGCTGTTTCGGCGCGAAGCACGCGCGGGCCGAGGGTGACCGCTTGAAACCCGTTGGCCAAAGCTACGGATTCTTCGGCGGGACATAAGCCGCCTTCGGGGCCTGATAAAAAGGTGACTGGTTTTGACGGCTGCGTTGAAAGTTGGCTGGCAATGCGATCGCTAAGCGCCAGACTGTCTTCGGCAAGCGAAAGCAAATAGCGCAGTTCACTGTCGCCCGCGTCGGCACCTTGTTTGAGCCACTGCGCCAATGTCAGCACTGGGTGCACGGTGGGGACGCGATTGCGCCCGCACTGCTCGCAAGCAGCAATCGCAATGCTCTGCCAATGCGCCTGCTTTTTGTCCGCACGATCACCAGATAAACGCAGCACGCTACGGTCCGTGATGAGAGGCTGAACGCTGGCCACACCCAGCTCGGTGGCTTTTTCAATCAGCCAATCCATGCGGTCGTTGGCGGGCATGCCCAATGCCAGATGAACCACTTGGGCGGCTTCGCGCTCAATCCGTTGGTGTGCTCCGATTTCAACCTCCACGTCGCTGCGCCCCATGCGCAAGACTGTGGCGTCAAATTCACCCCCCAAGGGCATCAACCCATTGAATAGGGTGATGCCGCTGCCCGGTTGCAAACGCAACACTTGCACGTGGCGCGCGGCACCTGCAGGCAGTGTGATGGATTGGCCAATCGCCATGGGCAAGGGGCAATAAAAACGTGGCATGAGGTGGTGGAGGGGGCTTAAACGCGACCGTAGGCAAAACCGGTCATGGCTTCTAGCCCTTCAACGCGGTCAATCAGGCGAAGCAGGGGTTTGAGTTCGCGGTAGCGGCTGCTGGTTGACCGAATGTAATAAATGAACCGGGGCGTGTCAGCCAAATAATGTGGCTTGCCGTCGCGCAGCGTCAAGCGGGCAAAAATACCGGCAATTTTGAGGTGGCGCTGCAAACCCATCCATTCAACACCCCGGTAAAAATTGCCAAAATCGTCGCCGACGGGCAAACCCGCTTTGCGCGCTTTTTCCCAGTATCGAATGGTGACGTCAAGCACAAAGTCTTCTTCCCAGGTCAAAAAGGCATCGCGCATCAGGCTGGCAATGTCATAAGTGATGGGGCCGTACACGGCGTCTTGAAAATCAAGCACGCCAAGCGAAAGCGGCGGTAGTTCACTCGACATGACAGGGCTTCTCATGAGATTTCTGGGCATGAAATCGCGGTGAACGTAAACGCTAGGCCAAGCCAGGTTTTGCTCAACGATGTGTTTGAAGGCTGCGTCCAGCGTGTTGCGAATATCCCCTTCAACCACCACACCCCGATGCTGGGCCAAGTACCAATCCGGGAACAGCGCCAATTCCCGGTTCAGCAAAGCTTCGTCATAGGGCGGCAAGATGCCCGGCTTGGACGCCAACTGCCAGGCAATCAACACGTCAACGGCCTGCATGTAAGTGGCATGGTTGGCCATGGGGTTGTCGCGGATCATTTCCTGCATCATGGTTTTTTCGCCCAAATCACTGAGCAGCAAAAAGCCATGCGCCTCGTCCCACGCCAAGATATCTGGCACGCTTAATCCTGCGTGGCGCATCAACCGGGCCACATCGACAAAAGGCTTGCTGTCTTCTTTGTCGGGCGGGGCATCCATGATGATGCGCGAGCCTTTTGCTGAATCTATTCGCAGGTAGCGGCGAAAACTGGCATCAGCCGAAGCGAGTCTCAGGGTTGAGGGCAAT
>JANNCN010000073.1:0-7514 GCA_031386665.1 Rhodoferax sp.
GACGCGGCCGGCAAATCAGGCAAAGGCGCATTCTTGATTTACCAAGAGTCGTCATTGGTGATTCGCGCCATACGCGATTATTTCAATGCCGATGTGGGCGATATTTTGATCGATACCGACGATGTGTACGACCAAGCCCAGCAGTTCATGGCGCATGTGATGCCCGAGCACGCAGCCCGTGTCAAGCGCTACAAAGACGATGTGCCACTGTTTAGCCGTTTCCAAATTGAGCACCAAATTGAATCGGCCTACGCCCGTACGGTGAATCTGCCCAGTGGCGGAGCCATTGTGATTGACCAAACCGAAGCGCTGGTAAGCGTTGACGTTAACTCGGCCCGCGCCATCAAAGGCGGCGATATCGAAGAAACCGCCACCCGCACCAACCTGGAAGCCGCTGACGAAGTGGCCCGCCAGATGCGATTGCGCGACCTGGGTGGCCTGGTGGTGATCGACTTTATCGACATGGAAGAAAGCCGTAACCGCCGCGATGTAGAGAACCGCCTGCGAGACTCGCTGCGCCAAGACCGCGCCCGCGTGCAGTTTGGCACGATCAGCAAATTTGGCTTGATGGAAATGAGCCGCCAGCGGCTTCGCCCAGCGCTGTCTGAAGGTGCGTCGATTCCTTGCCCGCGCTGCGGTGGCTCGGGCCACATTCGCGACACCGAATCCAGCGCACTGCAAATTTTGCGCATCATTCAGGAAGAGTCGTTAAAAGACAGCACCGCGTCAGTATTGTGCCAAGTGCCTGTTGATGTCGCCTCATTTTTGCTCAATGAAAAACGCTCTGAAATCGCCAAGATCGAGCTGAAGCAGCGCATCAACGTGCTGCTGGTGCCCAACAAGACGCTGGAAACACCCAACTACAAGCTGGAGCGCCTGAAACACGACGACCCGCGCCTTGAAAACATCGAAGCCAGCTACAAGTTGGCCGACGAAGCCGAAGACCCAACAGGCGTGACGCGCCGCTCGCAAGAGCCCACCAACAAGCAAACGCCAATCATCAAGGGCGTTTTGCCAGACGCGCCTGCCCCTGTGGCGGTGCCCAAGCCAGAAGTCACCAAGCCTGCGCCCGTAGCGCCTGTCGCCCACAAGCCCGCACCCGCGCCGATCGTGGTTGCACCGGCTGAAACCGGGTTTTTTGGCTGGATCAAAGGCTTGTTTGGCTCGCCTGCCGCGCCGGTTGTGGTGCCTGCGCCCGCTGTGCCGATGCAAGACAAATCAGACGATCGCAAACCGCGCGATGGCGCACGCCGCGACGCCGGTCGTGACGCAGGTCGCACTGATACCCGCGAGCCCCGCGCTGACGGTGCGCGAAGCGAAGGTCGTGGCACCCGGGGTGGCCGTGGCGGCAGAAATGAGCGCCCAGATCGCAACGCCCGAGGCGACCGACCTGCAGCGCCTCGTGAGCGCCAGGACGCTGATGGCAAAGCCTTGCCGATGGACTCTGCCAATGCAGCGCCTTCACAAGCCAACCTCAATGGCAATGCGGCCCCATCGCAAGAAGGCCAACGTGAACCCCGGCAAGATCGCGGCCCACGGCCAAACGGTGAGCGCACCGAGCGCGGTGGCCGTGGACGCGGCGCTGATCGGGCGAATCCTGAGCGCGCTGGCGAACGGGGCAACGAGCGAAATGAGCCGCGCAACGAGGGCCGGAACGAAGCTCGCAATGACGGCGGCAACGAGATGATGCAAACCGAAGCGCGAGAGGGCCGCGACGGCCGGAACGAGAGTCGCGAGGGTCGAAACGAGAGTCGCGAGGGTCGAAACGAAGGCCGTGGCGAGCGCCGCCCTGACCGAAATGCACGTCCAGCGACCCACCCGGATGACAACAGCGCACCGCAAGATGCGACCCAAATCCAGGGCCGCGATCAAGCCGACGCGCCAAACAACAACGGCGCGACCGATGGCGTTGGCGACAACGGACAGGCTCGTGCGCCACGCTCGCGTGACCGTTACGGACGTGAGCGAGGTGCACGCAATGACCGCGGCGACCGCAATGAGCGCCCCGACCGCGCAGAGCGCGCGGAGCGCCAAGACGCAGCACCGCGTGACGGCCAGCAAGCCTTGGAGGGCTTTGCTGCTGGCTCGGCAGAGCAAGCAGCCGCACGTGAGAGCGAAGTCCCGATGCGGGCGTCGTACTTCACTCAAACTGCCGCTTCGAGTCCGACCGTCAATGCCGCTGCGCTCGCCGCTGCGCCTGACGTGTTTGCCCAGGCACCTTCGCCGACATCAGCCTCAGTTGCGGCTGAAGTTGCCAACGCGGTGGCGCACCCCGTGCCAACCCCGGCAACGCCCCCAACGCAAGCGACTCAGGTTGCATTGCCATTGGCTGCTGCGCCCAAAGTGGTGCCCGCACCCGCGGTGGTGGCTCTGGGTTTGCCCAAGGTGCAAGACTTCACCTTGCCGATTGATTCGCTCAGCCAGGTCGCGCAGAATTCGGGCTTGTCGTGGGTGAATTCTGACCCCGCGAAAATCGCGTCAGTTCAGGCCGCCATTGCAGCTGAAAGTAAGCCCAAGCATGTGCCGCGCGAGCGTCCTGCGACGGTTCAGATGGATGCAGAACCCCTGGTTTTGGTCGAAACCAAACGGGATCTGCGCAATCTGACTTTGCCATTTGAAGACACGCAGCCGAAGTGAAGGCTTAGAGGAGCCGAGGAGCTCCTCAGGTCACTAACCAGTTTAAATCAGGTTGACCCTCAGTTGAATCGCCCTGTTGCTCGCGCAACGGGGCGTTTTAACTTGGGTTCCTGACGCGCAATAACGGTCAGTCCGACACAACCAGACCACTGCCCACCGCATTTTTGTAGGCTTGTGTTACTGCAGCGGCATCGCCCCGGCGCTCGGCCAAAGTGGCCAGCCTGAGCCAAGCCTTTTGCTCCAAGCGACTGTTTTGCAACTTGGGCAAAGACTGAGTCAACAGCATATGGGCCTTGCCCCACAACTGCAATTGCATGCAGACCACCCCCGCCAAATACTGTAACGTCGCGTCGGCCGGGTTGCGCATTTGCGCAGTTTCGATGCGCGTCAGCCAGGTGGAATCTGGTGCCCCCGATGCCTTGGCAAAACTGTCTTCCAGCGCGGTGATGAGTTGGTTGCGAAGCGACGGTGCCAATCCAGCATCGGGTTTGAGCATAAGATCCCAAACGGGCAGCAGCCAGGCGCGAACCAGCACTGGCGCACCGTCCAGCGCCAACAGCCTTTGCGCAGCCGCCAGAACCATGTCTGGGTTCAGCCGCTCGGAACTGTCAAAACCTGCCCATACGGTTTGCAATTGTGCCGCGTCGTGGGTGCTATTAATCAATTCAAGCGTCAAACCCCGCACGATACTTTTGCCGGCGTCGGTAGAAAAGGCACGGTGTTTGGCCAGCAGCCGGGCAGTTTCAAGGGCCACCTCAATTTGCCCTGCCAATCGCGCCGCCTTCAGTCGCAAACGCAGCGCCACCGTGCGACGCGACGCACCATGGGGCAATTCATTCAACAGATTAAGGCTGGCCAACGCATCCCGGTCGTCCATTGCCCAGCGGGCCGCCCGCAACTGAACGCCTTCGCGCGCCTCATGGGCTTCCCGTTTGCTTGATTGCTCAAGCGCCAAACGCAAGTGCGTTTCGCGGTCATCGCGGTTTTGCATGAAGTGAGCGCTTTCAGCGGCCAGCAAATGCGACATGGCCCGAAGACGATCACCGTAGAGAACCTTTTCGCCCCCTCGGTGCAAAACGCTTTCTTGCGACAACACCAGTTCTGCTGACTTGCGGGCGCGAATGTAACGCCCTGCAAACAGGTGGGACAACGAGTCCAACAAGGCGACAAACATCGCGCGTTCGCGGTGCTGAATTCTCCAGCGCCGCGCCTCCCTGGGCATACCGAACAAAAGACTGAGCGCCCGCAACGCAAAATGCAAGGTGATGAACACGGCCGTCAACCCCAACAGCAGCAAATTCAAAGACAAATCAACCCGGTAGGGGGGCCAAAAAAGGGTGACTGTTCCCTGGTTGTTTCCCGCCAAAAGCGCTGCCGCCACGGCAATGGCAAATATAGCAAGCAGGGACAGGGCAAATCGCATGGCCAGCCAACCGCTCTAACGCCCAGCCGCCGCAGTAGCCAACGCCGTCATCGTTTCATCAACTCGCGGCAGCTCAAGTGTTTTCATATCCACTTGCACTTGTTGCAACAGCGTGCTTGCGCTTTGCGTTTTGCGCGAGGAGTTGTCGAAGTATTTGCCCAAGGACTGGGACGCGGCTTTCAGGTCTGCCCGCGAGGATTCCAGTTGCCGCGCCAGCAAGCCCAAGCGCGCGTTGAGTAGCTTGAGTTTGAAATTCTCTCGCACAAAAAACGACTGTTCAGGTGACAGCAAGGCGCTTTCGGGCTGTTCAATTCGGCTGACCCGCAGCAGGCCCCGAGCTTCGTCGAACACAGCCAGCAGACCACGCTGCCACCAAGCCGGTTCACCCGACGCGTCGGTCGCCGAAAGCCAGGCAGACATTGCAGATTGGGTCACGGGCTTTCCAGTGTTGAGCCCCACCGCATTGGCCAGAGGAATTTCATCGGCCAGTCGCACCAGCTCGTCCATTTTGACCAGCAAGGCGGGCGTGTCGCTCAAGGCGGTGGCCTTGATTCTGGCTATGTCCCGTGCAATGGCCCGCGACAAGGCATTAAGTCGCGGCTGTGCAGCGCGCGACACCCGCAGTTCAGCGGTTTTGAGTGCCGCCAAAAGCGGCTCGACACTGCCCGTCAATTGCGCCTGCTGTTGCGCCAAGCGCAGGCTTGACTCGATATCAACCACCAAATTGTCGTCCCGCGAGCGCGACAGACTTTGAATCAGCTCCTCAAGTTGGCTGCGCTGCAAAGCGACTTCGTTCAATTTGGACTCAGCCACCGCAAACTTGGCAGCGGTTTCTCTGGAGAGGTCGCCCGACTCTCGGGCCAGCGTTTTGGCTTCGATGGACTTTGCCGCAGTCTCTGCACTTTGGCGAGCCAGTTGCTCTTGAATCGACGACAAGCGCTGCCAATTCACATAGTTTGCCAGCAGAGCTGCCAACGCCACCGCAGCCACCACCCAAAAACGGCGCTGTGAAATAGCGGGGACGGCTGGCAAGCCAGTGCCGTCTACCAAGCCCTTGGCGACTTGAACATCAGGCGATGATTTGACGGGTTGCCCATCAGTCTGCACCCCAGCGGGCTGCTGTACTGGGGCGTCGGTCAAATTCTCCGGGGGGTTCATCGCATCGATTCTATCGACGCTACTACCGCCTCCAGCGTGGGTCGTGACTCGCAAACAACACCAAAGCCCGCCTTGCGGGCAGTTTGCGCAATTCGCGAATGGGTCGCCACAGCCCTTGCCTTGGACCAGTGCAAATCTGCAAACTGATTTGTCAGATTCTCCACCGCCTCGCTGCTGCTAAAAAGCCAAATGCTGGCGTCATGGGTAGATGCACGAATAGAGGCCTCCTGCGGCGCGTTGAACTGAGGCAGATGGCGCTGGTAGACGGCGACCCATTCGACCACCACGCCTTGCTCCCCCAATCGTGTCGCTAGCCAGTCACGACCGGCACCCTGGCGCAAGTCACTATCCAGCGCGCCAAGCGGCTGCGAATTGCAAGTTTCACGGTCTGTGGCACCTCGAACCAGCAGCACCTTCATGCCTTGTCGCACGGTGGTACTCACCCGCGCCCAAAGCGCTTCAGAGTCAAATTGTGCCGAGTCAGCATTGGGCGCATCAATCAAGTGATTGCTGACACCCGCTTCGATCAGGGCTTTGTGGGTACCCGGACCCGTCGCCCAAGCTCGGGGCGCCTGAGGCAATTGACCCCTGTTTTGAAAGGAATTCTGGACGCCTTGCGGTCGAGCCGTAAAAAATCCGGCGACCGCATTGCCGCTCACAAACATGAGCGCGTTATAGCTTTCAAGCTGATGCCATGCTGACGAGACTGGGCCCAAGTCGGCCACTGGGCCAATTTCAATCAGAGGAAGCGACAAGGCTTCAAACCCGGCCCCCTGCAAGCCTGTCACCCAACCCAGCGCATCGGCCGCCGGACGGGTCACCAAAACTCGCATTCAGCTCGTCTCCCGCCAAATTTTGGCACCCGCATCGACCAACATTTTTGCAACCTGTTGGCCCAAGCCGTTGGCATCAACCGGCGTGGCGACTTTTCCCGTCAGGGTCGCCCGAATCACGCGTGGCTTTGCGAGCCTTTCTTGGGATGACGCGTCGCCCATTTCGCCCCATGCAGCCGATATTTGTAACAGCGAATCAGACCCAACCGATGCATCCACCCAGTGAGCATGAGCCGCCAGCGGCATGGAACAACTGCCACCCATGGTGCGGCTGACCGCCCGTTCGGCGGTCACAGCAAGCCAAGTCGGCTGGTGCGCCAAAGGCTGCAACAGACTCATCACATCCTGCCTGTCGCTGCGAATTTCTATGCCCAAAGCGCCTTGCCCGGCTGAGGGCAACATGTCCGTGGTCTCAAAAACGCTGGCAATGCGTTGGGCCAGACCCAGCCGCTTGAGCCCTGCCGCAGCCAAAATAATGCCCGCATACTGCCCTTCGTCCAGTTTGCGCAAGCGGGTGTCCAGGTTGCCACGCAGCGGCTCAATCACCAAGTCGGGTCGCATCTCTTGCAACAAAACCGTGCGCCGCAGGCTGGATGTGCCCACGACCGCCCCTTGAGGCAGCTCGGCAAGCGAGACAAACTTGTTGGACACAAAGGCATCGCGCGGGTCTTCGCGCTCCATCACGCAGGCGAGGCTGAAGTTGGCAGGCAAATCCATCGGAACATCTTTGAGCGAGTGCACCGCCAAGTCGGCATGTCCCAACTCAAGTGCTGTTTCCAGCTCTTTGACAAACAGCCCCTTGCCCCCGACTTTGCTGAGTGATCGGTCCAGGATTTGATCCCCCCGGGTCGTCATTCCCAGCAACTCCACGGAGCTGCCGCGCTGAACCAGCAGAGCCATCACATGCTCAGCCTGCCACATGGCTAAGCGGCTCTCACGGGTGGCAATGGTGAAGTGAGAACTGTCGTGGTTACGATTGGCTGTCATAGGCATGGAGTAAGTTGGAAAAACACACGTCCAGAATGCTAGCATGCAAGACCCTCTGAAACAGCTACCACCATGCCACAACCCCAATCGCGTTCCAAGCCCATCAAGACCCGACCCGCGCCAGCGGCAAAAATCGCTGCCAACGACCGTCCCTTGGTCGAAGACATCCGCCTGCTGGGTCGAATTTTGGGTGATGTGATTCGTGAGCAAGAAGGTACGGTGGCCTTTGATCTGATCGAGCAAATTCGCACCTTGTCCGTGGCCTTTCGGCGAGACGCCGACACGCAGGCCGACAAAGCCCTGAAAAAGCTGTTGAAGAGCTTGACTGGTGATCGATCTGTCAGTGTGATCAGGGCGTTCACCTACTTCAGTCATCTGGCGAATTTGGCGGAGGACAGGCATCACATTCGCCGCCGCGCAGTACACGAACGCGCTGGCCACGCTCAGGAAGGTAGTGTCGAAGTTGCACTGGCGCG
>JANNCN010000074.1:0-11004 GCA_031386665.1 Rhodoferax sp.
CCTGATCAAAACCTATGGGTATGACTGACGCAGCGGCCAGCGCCGCCAGCGCGGCATGGGGGCCTGCCACCTGGGGGGCCATTTGGTTGACCGTCAAACTGGCCAGCTTGACCACGCTGATCTTGCTGCTGCTGGGCACTCCGCTGGCCTGGTGGTTGGCGCGCACCCGCTCTTGGCTGAAAAGCCCCGTCAGCGCCCTGGTTGCGCTGCCCATTGTGTTGCCACCCACGGTGATCGGTTTTTACCTACTGGTCACGCTTGGCCCCAACGGGCCATTGGGTCAATGGATGCTGTCCATGGGTTGGGCCACCCTGCCCTTCACCTTTGCCGGGCTGCTGGTGGGTTCGGTTTTTTACTCGCTGCCCTTCGTGGTGCAGCCTTTGCAAAATGCGTTTGAAGGCATCGGCCTGCGCCCATTGGAAGTCGCCGCCACGCTGCGGGCGTCGCCACTGGACACGTTTTTCAGCGTGGTCTTGCCCTTGGCCAAACCCGGCTACCTGACCGCCACGGTCATGGGCTTTGCCCACACGGTAGGCGAATTTGGCGTGGTACTGATGATGGGGGGCAACATTCCCAACCAAACCCGGGTGGTGTCGGTGCAGATTTACGACCATGTTGAAGCCCTGGAATACGCCCAGGCGCATTGGTTGTCGGCAGGCATGCTGGCGTTTTCATTTGGGGTGTTGCTGCTGCTTTACACCGTCAACGCGCGGGTACGGCGTGGGATAGTGGATGCGCGGACTGGCGAAAATGGCAAGGGTGGTAGTGGCGGCAATGATGAAATTAGCAGTCGCGCACCATGACCGCCGTCAGCCTTCGATCCAGCGTGAGCTCTGCCAACCCAAGCAATCCCGCCCCAGACAGCGCCATCGTGCTGTGCCAAAGTATCGGTTTTGCAGGCTTCACGCTGTCGGTTGATTTGACTTTGCCAGGCAGCGGCGTCACGGCTCTGTTCGGTCCGTCTGGCTCGGGCAAAACCACGCTGCTGCGGGCGATTGCCGGTTTGATGCCGGGCCGCACCCGTGGCAGGCCGCCAAGCGACAACCGCGTCATCGTCAACGGTGAAATCTGGCAAGACGACCGCCACGGCGTTTTCAGACCACCCCACACCCGGGCCATGGGCTACGTGTTTCAAGAAGCCTCGCTGTTTGACCACTTGAACGTGGCGCAAAACCTGACCTATGGGCAAACCCGCGTGCCTGCCGCCCAGCGCCGCGTGTCGCTCGACCAGGCGGTTGAGTTGCTGGGCATTGGCCATTTGCTAGGGCGTGACACCGCCACCCTGTCGGGCGGCGAACGTCAGCGCGTGGCCGTTGCCCGCGCGCTAGCCACCAGCCCGCGCCTGCTGCTGATGGACGAGCCGCTGGCCGCACTGGACGCGCAACGCAAAGCCGAAGTTTTGCCCTATTTGGCCCGGCTGCACACAGAGCTTGCCATTCCGATCATTTACGTCAGCCACGCGCTGGACGAAGTGGCCCGCCTGGCCGACCACTTGGTGCTGCTGCAAAACGGCCAGGTTGTCGCCAGCGGTTTGACAGCCGATTTGATGACCCGCCTAGACCTGTCATTGGCCCATGGCGACACGGCCGCCGCCGTACTGACTGCCACCGTCATCAGCCACGACGCCCAATACCACCTAAGTTTGGCGCGTTTTGCAGGTGGCGACATGCACATTCCCCAGCAAGCCCTGGCCCCTGGGCAGGCCGTGCGCATTCGTGTGCAGGCGCGCGATGTCAGCCTGACGCTGGCACGCCAAACTGACACCAGCATTCAAAATATTTTGCCCGTCACTGTGAGCGCGATCGCCCCCGACAGCCCCGGCCAGGTGATGGTGCGCCTGGACGCAGGCGGTCAGGCGCTGCTGGCCCGCATCACCGCGCGATCGGCTGATGCCTTGCAGCTTGAGGTGGGCATGCGGCTGTTTGCACAGGTGAAGGGCGTTGCGATTTTGGGCTGACCTCCATTGCATTCACGTCTTTTGGCGTCGCATGATGTCACTTGATGCCAAGTGGCGTCGCGAGCAATCACTTGACCGCATTCGGAAAAAACAGCTGCTCGCCACCGATTTTGTAGCTCGCTATAACGGCCTGTCCGGCGCTGGACGTGACCCAATCGACGAATTTTTGCGCCTCTGCCGTTTTAACGTGCGGGTGTTTCGCGGCGTTCACCACCATCACGCCGTACTGGTTAAAAAGCTGGCTGTCGCCTTCGACCAAAATCGCCAATTCGCCCCGGTTTTTGAACGCGAGCCAGGTGCCCCGGTCGGTCAATGCATAGGCATTGCTGCTGGACGCGATGTTGAGCGCCGGGCCCATGCCGCAGCCGCATTCTTTGTAGCCGGCACCTTTGCTGTCGGGCACGCCCGCCTGCTTCCAGTAGCGCAATTCGGCGGCGTGGGTGCCGCTTTTGTCACCGCGCGAGATGAAGTTGGCACCGGCGGCTGACAATTTTTGCAGCGCTTTGCCAATCTCGCGCCCACGGGTCTGCGCAGGGTCGCCTTTGGGGCCGACCAGCACAAAGTCGTTGTACATGACGGACAGGCGCTTGACGGCAAAGCCATCGGCCACGAGTTTTTCTTCAGCCACTTGGTCATGCACAAACAGCACGTCCGCATCGCTCCTGCGACCCATGTCCAGCGCCTGCCCAGTGCCCAGCGCGACGACTTTCACGTCAAGCCCGCTGGCTTTTTTGAATTCGGGCAGCAGGTGCGCGAACAAGCCCGACTGTTCGGTGGACGTGGTGGACGCCATCACGATGGTTTGGGCCGTTGCCGCCACGCCGCCTGCTAGGCTGCTTGCCACCACGGCTGCGACAGTCACTTTTTTTGCTATTTTATTTATAGCATTAAATGACCATTTCACGAGAGCTAGAGGCCCATTTTTCTCATAATTTCGTTGATTTTTCAAGAAATTAACCTGCAGGTTCTTTTTCACAAAGTTTCTCCTTTGACAAACAGATGGGCAGCCGGAAATTGCGACTGCAAAGTCGGCCCTTGAAAGAAAGCGTCGGTGGGCAAATCAGCCAGCACGCGGCCGCGTTCCAGGTAAATGACACGGGTGGCCAGGCGTTTGACTTGACCCAAGTTGTGGCTGGCAAAAATCAGGGTGCGAGGGGTGGCAGGTGTTGCAAGCTCTGTCGCGCCATTGACAAACGCCAGCTCGGCCATCAGCGCCTCCACCTCGCGTTTGGCGTGCGGGTCCAGGTTGGCGGTGGGCTCGTCAAGCAGCAGCACACCAGGCTGCAGGGCCCAAGCGCGCGCCAAGGCCAGGCGCTGCTGTTGCCCGCCCGACAGGGTTCTGGCGCCACGCTGTGCCAAGTCCGCCAGGCCGACCTGCGCCAAAGCGTCTGCCGCGCTAATTTTGGCGCTGCGCCAAGTCAATCCGTTGAGCCAAAGCCCCAAAGCCACGTTGTTCAGGCAACTGGTGCGCAGCAAAAATGGTTTTTGAAACAGCATGGCTTGCTTGACCTCTGCCGCCTTGACAACCCGCCCCGACGTGGGTGCCACCAGCCCGTGCAGCAGGCGCAGCAGCGTGCTTTTGCCACTGCCATTGCTGCCCACCAAGGCCACGCGCTCACCCGCCTCAATGCTCAGGCTGATGTCGACCAACGCAGCGACGCGGCCAAATTGAACGTGGACAGACTCGGCCTGGCACACCGGGCGGGCGGGCACCGAGCGCTGCACGCGAGCGCCGCCGTCCATGGGCAATGCGGGCAAAGTGGCACTGGCTGACATCACGCCGCCACCGCTTGTGAACCCGCCAAAACGGCAACGCCATCGCCCCGGCTTTCGCGCCAGCGCTTGAGCAGGCCAACAGCAGCATTCAACAGCAGCACCACGGCCAGCAGCACCAGGCCGAGAGCCAACGCCAAAGGCAAATCGCCCTTGCTGGTTTCCAGGGCGATGGCGGTGGTCATGACGCGGGTGAAACCGTCGATGTTGCCGCCCACAATCATCACCGCGCCCACTTCTGAAATGGCGCGGCCAAACGACGCGATCAACACCGTGAGCAAGGCGTAACGCTCGTCCCAAGCCAGCAAGGCACTGCGCATCAGCGGGCTGGCTCCGAGCGACTGAATTTGCTCGCCGTGGCGGTTTTGCGCGTCTTCCACGCACTGGCGGGTCAGCGCCATCACCACCGGCAGCACCAAAAGGGCCTGCGCCAGCACCATGGCCTTGAAGCTGAACAGCCAGCCCAAAAAGCCCAACGGCCCAGAACGCGACAACAGCAGGTAAACCACCAAGCCGACCACCACCGACGGCACGGCCAGCAGGGTGTTGAGCAGCGCCAGCAGCACCGGCCGCCCAGCAAAGCGCACGGCACCCAGACACGCGCCCGCCAGCAGACCCACGCCGCATGCGACCAGGCAGGCGCTTGCGCTGACGGCCAGCGAGCGCGTCACCACAGAGACCAAGCCAGCGTCGGCGGACGCAATCAGGTTTAGCGCCAGGGCGGCGCTTTCAGAAAAAGTTGTCACTTGGGGTATCGTAGGCGACTGCTCACTTTTTTGCGATATGAACTCCCGTGCATAGGCTTCAATTTCACTACACCCTGTCGGGCGACAGCAGCCCCGCGCAGGTGCGCAACCCCTTGATCGATTTGCTGCAGGCGGTGGCGCAGGCTGGCTCGATTTCAGCGGCGGCGCGCAGCTTGAAGTTGTCTTACCGCCACGTCTGGGGCGAACTGAAACGCTATGAAACGCTGCTGGGCCACGCGCTGATCATCTGGGAAAAAGGCCAGGCCGCGCAATTGACCGAATTTGCCGCCAAACTGATGTGGGCCGAAGCCCAGGCCCAGGCCCGCCTGGCACCGCAAATTGAGGCGCTGCGCAGCGAACTGGAGCGCACCTTTGCTGTGGCTTTTGACGACAGTGCCCACGTGGTGACGCTGTACGCCAGCCACGACGACGCCTTGGGCCGCTTGCGCGAACACGCCTTGCAGCAAGCCACGGGCGCGTTGCACCTGGACATTCGCTTCACAGGCAGCGTGGATGCGATTCGCGCCCTGAACGAAGGCCGCTGCGTGATGGCTGGGTTTCACACCCAGCAGCGACCCGCGGCAGGGTCGCTGGCAGAACGCACCTACAAACCGCTTTTGAAGCCCGGGCTGCACAAAATCATCGGTTTTGCCAAGCGCTGCCAGGGCCTGATGGTGGCCCCTGGCAACCCGTTGAACTTAACCAGTTTGCAAGACGTGCAAAGCCGCCACGCCCGATTTGTGAACCGCGCTTTGGGCACGGGCACGCGGGTTTTGCTGGACGAACTCCTGGACAAAGCCGCTCTGTCAGCCGATTCAATCAACGGCTACAACAGCGCCGAGCCGTCGCACGCTGCCGTTGCCTTGGCGGTGGCCAGTGGCGCTGCCGATGCAGGCCTCGGCATTGAAGTGGCCGCCCGCGCCAAGGGCCTGGGCTTTGTACCGCTGGTGGAGGAAAACTACCATTTGGTGTGCCTGAAATCAGCGCTGGACCAAGCCCCCATCGTGGCGCTGCGCGAGCTGTTGCAAACCTCCGAATGGCAGCAAACCTTGGCAGACATGCCTGGCTACCAACCCGCCGACAGCGGCCAGGTGCTGTCTTTGAGTGAAATGCTGCCGTGGTGGCAATTTAGATAAAAAAGAACCTGCAGGTTCTTTTTTTTGAAAAATGGCTGGTTTTACCTAAATTATGAATAAAATAGACAGCTAGCTCTCGTAGGATATAGATTTATTGCTATATAAATAATAGCAAATTAGCGCGCCGAGCCGCGCACTGACCCGGTCAGAAAGCGCAAGTTCTGAAACCCACAAACATGTCATCGCGTTCAGGGGCCGCAAAACCGCGAAATTTGGGGGACTTCAGGCGGGCGCGGGTCGCAAATGACGAGCCGCGCAGCACTTTGGTGCGGCCAAAGTTGGGGGCTGAATAGTCGCGCCACGGTCCTGGGCTAAAGCCTGGGTAGCCTTTGAAGGTGGTGCCCGTCCACTCCCAAACCTCGCCAAAACGAAAACCACGGCGCACGGCTGTTTGGGCGGCAACTTCCCATTCGACCTCGGCGGGCAAACGGCGTCCGGCCCAGCGCGCCCAGGCGTCGGCCTCCCACCAGGCGACGTGGGTGGCGCTTTGGCCGCCCAGCATGCGCATGGCTTTGCCAAACCGGGTTTGCATGACGGCACCACTGGCCACGCCAATTTGATCCACATAGCGTGGGCCACGCCTGCCGCCGTCGGGCCCGGTGTCGGCCGCTCGTTCTGACAACCAGGCCCATCCGTCGGGGTGCCACAGTTCGGCGCGGTCGTAGCCACCATCGTCAACAAACTCGACAAACTGCGCCCAAGTGATGGGCTGGGCGTCAATTTCGAATTCAGGCACGTCGATGGGCAAGGCCGGGCGCTCATTGTCAAAAGCAAAACCTGGCCCGTCGCCCGCGCCCAGGGTCCAGCGCCCGGAAGGCACCCACAGCGGGTCACGCGCGGCCTGCGGCGCATGCACGGGCAACTGCAACGGCAGGCCCAGGGCTTGCGCCAGGTTGATCAGCGCTTCACCTTGCATGTCTTCATGAAACAAGGCCAAGCGGTAAAAATACAGCGCATCGTCTTCGTCTGGCGTTTTTTCCAGCAGCTCCAGGCTGGCCTCCAGCGTTTCAAGCAAATAGGTCTTGATGGCCTGCGCGGGCGGCAAAGCCAGGCTCCAACGGGCAGCCACCGGGTTGAGGGTCGGGTTCCACCAGGCATCGGCCCGGGGCTCGATAGACGCCAAGCGCACGGCCGCCGGGTCGGCAAGCGGGCCTTGCTGACGCTGCAAATTGCGGGCAATCCACCATTCTTGAAACCAGCCGACATGGCCCAACACCCACATTGGCGGGCTCAAGTTGGCATTCAGGTGCAGTCGGCTGGCCGCGTCAATAGCCGTGGGCTCGCCCGCCGCTTCAAGCTGGGTGATCAGGTGCAGGGAATGGTTGCGAGCGTCCATCAGCGCCAGTGACAAAACCTCGCGTCCGGCGCGGCGCACGTCGATGGAGTCGATGCTGATCAGGCGGGTCTCTTGCGTCATGCCTCAATTACATCACGGCAGTGGGCTCCACTGTGACGGACAGGGTACTGGACTAAGGGAAATCACCCGGCAAGGCGACAGGTTCTGTTTTTACAATTTGCGGTCGAAAACTTTTGTTTTTTTATACCCTTGGAGTAACTTTATGGATCGTCGCATCGTTATCAAAAATGCAGGCATTGCCGGGATTCTGGCCGCCGGTGTTGCACCCGCCGTTGTCAATGCGCAGGCCAATGTGCGCTGGCGCCTGACTTCCAGCTTTCCTAAATCGCTGGACACGCTGTTTGGTGTGTCTGACGTGTTTGTCAAACACGTCAGCGATATGACCGGCGGCAAGTTTCAGATCACGACCCACGGCCCAGGCGAATTGGTACCCGCGTTTGGCACGGTCGATGCAGTCCAAGCCGGTACCGTGGAATGCGCCAGCACTGCGCCTTATTACTATTTCGGCAAAGATCCCACATTCGCCATCGGTTGCGCCATTCCCTTTGGCCTGAACAGCCGCCAGATGACCGCCTGGATGTACGAGGGCAACGGCCTGAAGTTGATGCGCGAGTTCTATCGCAACTACAACATCATCAGTTTCCCAATGGGCAATACCGGTGCGCAAATGGGCGGCTGGTTCAGAAAACCGGTCACCTCGCTGGCCGACATCAAGGGCCTGAAGTTCCGCACCGGCGGGTTCAGTGGCGTGATCTGGGAACGCATCGGCGGCGTGGCGGCCAACATCCCGGGTGGCGAAATTTACGCCGCTCTGGAAAAAGGCACGATTGACGCGGCCGAGTGGGTGGGCCCGTATGACGACCAGAAACTCGGGTTTAACAAAATCGCTCAAAACTACGCCTACCCCGGTTACTGGGAAGGCGGTCCTCAGCTCGACCTGCACGTCAACATCAAAGCCTACGACGCGTTGTCCTCAGAGTACAAATCGATTGTGGAGGCGGCTTCCGCCTACGCCCACATCGACATGCAAGCCAAGTACGACGCCCGCAATTCCACTGCACTCAAGCAGTTGGTGGCAGGCGGCACCAAGCTGTTCCGCTTCCCTAAAGACTTGATGGACGGTGCGTTCAAGGCTTCGATGGACGTGTATTCCGAGCTGTCAGCCAAAAATCCGGCCTGGAAAAAGGTATACGACGACTACACCGTGTTTCGCCGCGACGCCAACCTGTGGTTCCGCTTCACCGAAGCGGCATTTGACGATTACATGCAGGCCGCCAAGCTGTAACAGCGCGCAAACCCTCACAAAAAACCCCGCCATTGCGGGGTTTTTTTATGGGACTTTGTCTTCTATATTATTTTCGAACCTGCCGCAAGTTTGGGGGCGGCGGACTTGAAGCTTTGCAGCAAAACCGAGGGGAACTCAAACGCCCACTGAGCGTTTGGTGCCTGTCATCTTGCGCTGACGCCCGTGCCTTTCGCCCTTCTCTTGCGCCTTCCTCTCGCGCCAATTTCTAGCGTCTACTTCTTCTTGTCGGCTTCCACAGCTCGTTTTACCGCTTCCATCGGGTCTTCTTCTTTGGTGTCCGCAGGGGTGGTTGGCTTCTGGTTGGCATCCCCAGGTTTGGACATGTCCAAAGTCGGAGGCTCTTTGCCATAGCCCCGGCCGCCACCCATGTTTTGAATGTCGTCACCCGCTTTGTTGATGTCCAGTACTTTTTCCTTGTCCAAAAACACTGTCACCGACTGCGGGAAGAAAATCACCACGGCAACCAAAATCAGTTGCAAAAAGATGAACGGGATGGCGCCGTAGTAAATGTCTTTGGATTCGACCTTCTTCGGCAGCGAGCCATTTTTATACAGCGTGTCGGAAATACCCCGCAGGTAAAACAGGGCGAAGCCAAACGGCGGGTGCATGAAGCTGGTTTGCATGTTGACGCAAAGCATCACGCCGAACCAGATCAGGTCAATGCCCAACTTAGCCGCAACGGGCGCCAGGAAAGGGATGATGATGAAGGCGATCTCAAAAAAGTCGAGGAAAAACGCAAGAAAGAACACAAAAATATTAACGGCGATGAGGAACCCGATTTGACCGCCGGGCAAGCCAGCCAGCATGTGCTCAATCCAGATGCCTCCGTCCACGCCCTGGAACACCAGCGAAAAGACGCGTGATCCAATCAGGATGTAAACCACCATGGCGGTCAGGCGCATGGTGCCCATCATGGCTTGCCAGGTCAGTTCCCAAGTGAGCCGCTTGCTCAGCCAGGCCAGCAGCAAGGCACCCATGGCTCCCATTGCACCCGCTTCAGTCGGCGTCGCGACTGCCACGTTAAGCCCCGGCAGGCCGCCCATGCTGCCCAACACCGTGAAAATCAGCACCGCAGAGGGCACGATCCCTTTGAGGCACTTTCGGTACAACGGCCAGCCATTGAGCTCACGCGACTCTTTGGGCACACCCGGCAAGGCGTCAGGCCGCAGGCGCGTCAAGATGAAAGTGTAGGCGGCGAACAGCGCCACTTGCAACAGGGACGGGCCCCAAGCGCCTTTGTACATGTCGCCTACCGACTTTCCCAGCTGGTCGGCCAGAACGATCAGCACCAGCGAAGGCGGCACCAACTGCGTGATGGTGCCTGACGCGGCCAGCACGCCCGTGGCATAGCGCATGTCGTATTTCCAGCGCATCATGACGGGCAGCGAAATCATGGCCATGGCAATCACCTGCCCTGCCACCGTGCCGGTGATGGCACCCAAAATGAACCCCACAATGATCACCGAATAGCCCAGTCCGCCCTTGACCGAGCCGAACATTTGGCCCATGGAGTCCAGCATGTCTTCGGCCAGGCCACAGCGCTCCAGAATGGTGCCCATCAGGGTGAAAAACGGAATGGCCAGCAGCAAATCGTTGGACAGGATGCCGAACACGTTTAAAGGCAGCGCGGTCATGAAGGCTTGCGGAAACCAGCCCATATAAACAGCGAAATAGCCGCTGCCCAAGCCCAACGCGGCCAGCGAGAAAGCCACCGGAAAACCGATCAGCATAATGATGATGAGCCCCCCGAACATCAAGGGAGCGAATTCTTGCATCGTCATTGCAGGGGTCTTTCGTAATGGAATTCACCTTGGTAGGTGTGTGTCAACCAACCCAGGCGTTTGATGATTTCAGACAGTCCTTGCAGCATCATGAGCGCAAAACCCACTGGCAAAAGCAACATCACGGGCCAACGGATCAGCCCGCCTGCCTGACTGGACATCTCTCCAGAGACGTACATCTTCATGAACAGCGG
Organism: Rhodoferax sp.; assembly: GCA_031386665.1. Classification (GTDB taxonomy): domain Bacteria; phylum Pseudomonadota; class Gammaproteobacteria; order Burkholderiales; family Burkholderiaceae_C; genus JANYCG01. The sequence continues at coordinate 10,251 of JANNCN010000074.1, forward strand.
CCACGAGTAGTAAACCAGCACCGTCATTGACACCATCAGGAAGAAAATGAACCCCAGCAAATCGACAATCGCCTGGCCGCGCCCACCGTACAAGCCGTAAAGAACATCCACCCGAACGTGCTCGTTTAGGCGAAGCACCTGGCTGGCACCCAGCATCACGACGACGGAGAACAGATACCACTGGATTTCAGTGAATCCGTTGGAGCTGTAATTGAAGGCGTAACGCACGATTGCGTTCAAGGCGCTAATGACGCAAGACAGCAGCACCGCCCAAATGGCGATCACAGCAAACTTGTCGTTCAGCCAGTCAATGCCGCGAGACAAGGCTAATAAAGCATTCATGGGGGGCTCCCGACCGCGCGGCGTGAGGCCAGCGCGCAACAATTGGCAGAAATTTGAAGGTTTTGCATGAGGGTAGAGGTTAACCGCTAGGCTCTCAAAAACCGGTTTGGGAAGCGGGATGGTCGCCTAGGGCTTACCCTGGAAATTTCGCATTGCAAAACGAAACTTCAATAAATGCAATATGCTATATTTTAAATAGCAATAAATGACCATTATTCGGGAGCTAGAGCCCTAAAACGTCCATAAATGGGCGAAATTCGGGGTTTTAAGTAAAAAAAGAACCTGCAGGGTGGGCTATCCCCTTAGCTCCACTGGTGTCAGAATCGGCTGATGAGCAAGCCAAAGAAGCAGCCCAAAGGAGGCGTCGATTACCCAGTGAATTGGGGCCAGTACCTGGATTGGTTCCACACCG
>JANNCN010000099.1:0-2416 GCA_031386665.1 Rhodoferax sp.
AAAGGCTGACATGCGATTGAAAGCGTCGAATTTGCGGACTTCAAGCAAGGCTTCCGTCGCCTGCATTTGTGCCAAAAAGCTGGCCGCCTGACGCCCGGCGGTCTTGAGCAAGTCGTTGACCTCCCAATTCACCTCCAGGCGGGTGCGTGCCCTGGCCAGCACGACGAAACCAATCATTTCTTCACCGACATTCAGGGGAACAATCAACCAGGCTTGCTCCATTTCCTGCAACCAAACGGGCAAGGTCATCACCCCATAGCGGCGTGGTGAGGAGCGGAATTCTTCGAGGTTAATGACCCAGCCATTGGCGGACATGAACTGGCAAAGCGACGATGCTGCGTCTTCCTTGACCTCCGTCGTCGCGAGGTTCCAGCGCGCCGTTTGGCTGAAAGCGGCCTCTCCGCGCCCCTTCATCCACAGCCCGCCGCCGGGGCTTTCCAGCAGGTCGGCCAGACCGCGAATGACTTGATTGCCCATCTCCTGGGGCGAGTTTTGGCTGGACAAGGTTTTGGTGAAGCGCAGCCATTCTTCCCGGTAATCGTATCGGTAGCGAAAGAAATGCTTACCCAAAAACACACGCAATTTGGCGCGAACCGAGCCCGAGAGCGCCAGCACAATCAGCAGCAACAGCCCCAGAAAAACCAACCCCAACTGCAAGGCACGGCCCCACTCGCCTCCGAAAAAGCGAACGTAATAGCCAACGGCAGAGACAAAAATCAGGTAAATGCCTGCAATCAGCAAGGTGGCCGAATGAAAGGCGGCTTTGCGGGAGACCTGAATTTTGGAGATCCAGTCGCGCCGTCGGGTACTGGACAAAATAAGCAAAGGCACCATCAAGGTGTGAACCGCCCCCCGAATGCTGGCTGCGTCTGCGTCCAAACGGGCAAACAACACGCCTTGCGAGTAGAGGTAAATGTCAAACAGCGCGGCCCCTGCCAAGCCCAAACACAGGGGTTTGATGTTCCAGCGCGAGTCTTCAGACACATTGCGAAAGAGTTGCTCGACCAGCATCATGACAAAGACCGGCAAGGCCATGGCGCTGAAAAGAACCAGGCGCGAGGGTTCACCGAACACCGTGATCTCCATGGCAAACAAAAGCCTGGCCACCAAACCAAAGGCCAGCAAAATCAGGCCGCTGGGCACCATCCAGCCCATGCCCGCGGGCAAAACGCCTTCATGGCGACTGCTCAGGAGCGCGAGCAAAAACACAAACCAACTGGCGTAGCGCAGCAGGTCGGCCAAGTCGCCTACCAAAAAGAAGCCTTGCCAAATCGGCAGCAAATAGGCCAGGCCAGCCCAACCCCAAATGGCCGTGAAGACCACGGCCAAAAAGAGAGCCACTTTAGGCAGATCAAGGGGGCGGGCCAAATAGCCCAAAAAGATAAGCCGAAAGGCAAAAATGGCGTAGCTGACACCCACCAGCCCAAAGCCCCAGGCGGTCAAAGAGGCGTGGCCGCTGTCCATGCGCTAGTCAGGCGCTTATTGCGCACCTTTGCCAGTGAGCACCACACCCACGGTTTCGAACAAAATGACCAAGTCTAAAAACCAGGTGTGGTTTTTGACGTAGTACAGGTCGAATTGCAACTTTTCAGCGGAATCCTCCATGCTGGCACCATAGTGGTAACGCACCTGTGCCCAACCCGTCAGGCCTGGCTTCACACTCAAGCGCACCGAGTAGTAGGGGATTTCCTGCGTCAATTTGTCCACGAAAAATGGCCGCTCGGGGCGTGGCCCCACCAAGCTCATATCTCCCGCCAGCACGGTAAAAAGCTGTGGCAACTCGTCAATGCGCAGCTTGCGAATCACCCGCCCTACACGGGTGACCCGGTCATCCCCGGCAGCGGCCCAGCGCGGTTTGCCGTCTTTTTCAGCATCGGTACGCATGCTGCGAAACTTGACCACGCTGAAAAGCCGCCCGTTCAGACCGACGCGCTCCTGCAGATAGAGCATGGGCCCGCCGCTTTCCAGCAGAATCAAAATGCCCGTGATCAGCATGATGGGGATCGAAACAATGATGAGCACGACGGCGAAAATGATGTCAAACACCCGTTTGACCAAGGTACGCATCAAACCTTGCTGAAAACCATCGCCAAAAATCAACCAGCCGGGGTTCACCGAGTCCAGTCTGATTTGGCCCAGGGTCTTCTCGAAATGAGTGGCAATATCCACCACACGAACACCGTGAAGCTTGCAATCCAGCAATTCACGCAAGGGCATGCTGCCCCCACGCCGCTCAGCCAACGCCACCACAATTTCGTCCACCTGCTCGTCCATGACGATGTCGGTAAGCGATTTGTCCGGCGTCAACACCCCCCAGGCAGACACCTCGGTCACGGCCTCGTTGGGGCCGGCAAAGTAACCCACCAGGTCAACGCTGGAATCTGATTTTTTGAGCGAACGCCCCACCAGCTTGGCC
>JANNCN010000145.1:0-11726 GCA_031386665.1 Rhodoferax sp.
GTAACAGTGAGCCGAAAACGGCCAAAGCAAGTCTGAGACGCATCATTGTGCGGGATTGTCGCATTGGGCAACCGCGAGATTTGTAACGATTGACCTCGGGCCGATAGTGGGCATACTCTTCCAAGTGTCAAAGCCAAAACCGACGCACCTAAAGGAGTGAATGCGTGAATAAAAACTTTGTAAAAATTGGACTGATAGCAGCGGGTTTGATGAACATTGGTGGTGTTCTCTTATTTTCGCGGGCGTTCACCAATGTTGCCATCAACGCGGCTGACCCGATCGTCATGTCGAACTTTGGGCTTCTCATGATCGCTGTTTGGGGCTTGGCTTACCTGGGCGCAGCAGCCGTCGGCTTAAACATCAAATGGTTGGCGGGTGCATTCGCATTGGAGAAGCTTGTCTATGTCGTGGCGTGGGCGATCTGGCACTCGGACAACAGTGTCGGTCAGCTTTTTTCCAAGGACGCTTTCGCCGGCGTGTTTTTTGGAATTTACGGCATCAACGATTTCGTTTTCATGCTGTTTTTTGTATGGGTGTTTTTATCTCGAAGCAAGGCAGGATAGGCTGGCGGTATGGCTCGATGCCCAAACTGTTCGAAGTACTTGTCATACCAGTAACCACCACCAATGCCCCAACATCTCGCCCTGGTCTGCATCGTGGTGAATGACTACGACGAAGCCCTTGCTTTCTACACTGAAAAGCTGGGTTTTTCGCTTGTTGAAGATACCTACCAGCCCGCGCAAGACAAACGCTGGGTTGTGATTGCGCCGCCTGGTGCCAAGGACTCCCGCCTGTTGTTGGCGCGGGCTAGCAATGATTGCCAAAGGGCGCGCATTGGCGACCAAACCGGTGGTCGCGTTTTCCTGTTTCTTTACACGGATGATGTTTGGCGAGATTTCAATGCTTACAAGGGCAGGGGAGTTAACTTCGTGCAGGATCCGAGGACAGAAGACTACGGCACGGTGGCAGTGTTTCAAGACTTGTACGGGAACTTGTGGGATTTGATTCAACCCCTCAATTCGACGGCCGACAATTGAGGCTGTGGCGCAATATCGTTAGGTTGCCAAAGCACTACACTTAAGATGAGATTTTGACGCCAATCGAACTTGCAGAATTGACTGGGGGCTTTGTTTGCGGGGTGTCAACAGAATGCGTCACAATTTTGCACCGCATGCATGCTAAAAACCGCATGTTTGGTGCAAACTGTTTAAAATCATGGGCTTATGATCTATGAAAAACATCAGTACTTGTCATTTTCAAGCGATGCGCAACGTATGGCGGCCAATCTTGACCAAGCTTACAGCTTCTGGCTGAGCGCTCGTCAATCGCTACAGCAGCTACCAGCCTCCATGTACTGGGCCCAACGCTCAGGCAGTCAATATCTGTACGTCAAACAAAACGGGACAGATAACGGCACCAGCCACGGTGTGCGAAGCCCGCAAACCGAGCAGAAGTTTGCATCGTTTACCGAAGAAAAAAAACAGGCATTGGAGCGCGCCGCTTCCGCTGACGCGCTGATTCAAACTCGCTCAACGCTTTACCGCCGCCTGCGGATGCCCACACTGCCCGACAAGCAGGCTGAAATCTTGCGCAAGTTGGACATCGAAGGTCTGCTGGGCACTGACCTGATGGTCGTGGGGACGAACGCCTTTTCAGGCTACGAATGGGCCGCCAACGCCATCTTTCCGGCGGGCAACGAAGAAACGCAAGACTTTGACTTGACGTGGTGCCGTAACACGCCAGCGTCTTTGACTTTTACAGGGAGTGCTGCGACGAACAAAGCACGTAAAACCCTTTTCAGTGTTTTACGAAGCGTTGACCCTAGTTACAAAATTAACCCGCGCAAGCCCTATCAGGCCCTGAACGCTGATGGCTACGAGGTCGAGCTTTTGGCGGCACCCAGTTGCCACCCATTGCCAAAAGAAGAAGCCTTCACGCCCATGCAAACATTGATCGAGCAAGAATGGCTGTTGCTGGGCAGCCCGGTAAGCGCCGTCGTCGCGACCGAACGCGGCAGGGCGTGTCCGCTCACCGTGCCCGACCCCCGGTTCATGGGCTTGCACAAGCTGTGGCTGGCTGACAAGCCGCAGCGCAACCCCGTCAAGCGCGACAAAGACCGCAGGCAAGGCGACGTACTGCTCGACGCCGTGCGTCACTTCATGCAGGCCAGCCACCCCCTTAATGTGGATTTCCTGTTCTCGGTGCCCGACGACCTTCGGCCAACCTTTGACCTGTGGTGTGCACAGCGGCAGTTCATTCCTATTTCATAGCGGCCCGTGCGCTTTGGGGCAAGCTGTTGGCTCACGAGTTCGGCAGGGATCGCTCTGTCAGTGGCAGACAACGGGTTCCGCGCTATGCCGCTGTTGTCGTCGCTGGCGGTGGCTATGCCGCAGTGCGCGGTGCCTTGATTTAAAAACGCCAGGGCCAGCGTGGCCCGCCGCATCGGCCTACCAACACGCCAGTTATCGTGTGCTATGACCCCGAAGTGGTGGCGTATTTCAAAGCTAAAGGCGCTGGCTTGCAAACGCTCATGAATGAAGTGCTTTGTGAGTGGGTGGCTAAGTGCGGGAGCACTTGAGAGTCATAGTTTCGTGGCCACGCCGCCGAGAGTGGAGTAGTGGCTGAAAGTTGACTGAGCTTCCGAAATTCGATGTAACAATTAGAGAGTAGGCCTAGGCTTCTTTCAATTTCGACGGTAAAACTTTGCTCCACCATGACCAATCATCAAACCGTATTGCCATTAAGTGTGTGCGACCTTATCGCCAAACTCATTGCACTTCCGGACGTGCAATCCGTTTCCTTTCCGTTTGGAGATGAGCGAGTGTGGCGGATGCTGGTTGCAGAACAGGTTGATCGTGCCCATCGAACCGGATTACATCCTCAGCATGCATTTGGCTTGAGTGGACCAGATTCTGGACTTCCTTTTGACACTGCTCTTTGGGGCGGCTATGTTCACATTCCTTACGAAGGGATGTGTGAAGGAGACTTGCTCGTCAAGCCAGATTGGCGTGGTTGGAGCTCAAATGCTGCAATGGGACAAGGTGACCTGACTGCTGCAATGGGTGGTAAATCCTGCCACTACCTACTTCTTAAGGGGGACCAAAAGGAGGTTGACAGTGCGAACCGTGTTGTGCTTGACGGTTGGACACTTTACACTTCGAAAAAGCCCTGCCGTCCGTGCAACCCATTTACGAATCATATATACGACCAGCTTGAACCATTGCCCAGCCCGTTTGTTGATTGGGACTAATTACAAGGTTACTGTCGCATCTTTGGCGACCAGATGGCACCACATGAAACAACTAATTCGATTTGTACCCTTCGGATTTGCAGCTACGTTAATTGGACTGTATGCAACTTACAGATTTAATGAGACGCGGTGTCCTGATCTGACTTTGAGCTTCCTTTGGGATTTAGTGCCGGTTTCGGCCTATGTAGTCATGTTTCCTGCATCACTGGTGATATTTAGTCAGTCTCTAGAATCACTGGGGGAAAGTTTAAATTCGTTTTACGGCATGATCATGTGGGGTGCAATTGCGCATGGATTGTTTCTATTGCCTTTGGTTTTTTTGACTTTCCCAGCTGAACGATTCTTTGGCTTAGGTGCGAACTGCAAGGACTATGGCGGAAATTATTTTGCGAGTGTTATCAGCCCTTTTGCAATTGCTCAGTCATCCATTTGGATTGTTTCACTGTTTATCTCAGCTTGGTTTGAATCGGCGCGACTTAAAAAGCCTTAAGTAAAAACACAAATTCTCTTCTTGTGTTTCCGCAAGCTACTTTCTAAGCACATAGCTACCCCACCCGCCCCAACAGCAAATACTCCATCAGCGCCTTCTGCGCATGCATTCGGTTCTCGGCTTCGTCCCACACGACCGATTGCGGGCCGTCGATCACGTCGGCATCGACCTCTTCGCCACGGTGGGCGGGCAGGCAGTGCATGAAGAGGGCGTCTGGCTTTGCGACGCGCATCATGTCTGAATCGACTCGCCAGTCGGCAAAGGCTTTTTTGCGGGCTTCGTTTTCAGCTTCAAAACCCATGCTGGTCCACACGTCGGTGGTCACCAAGTCGGCCCCGGCGCAGGCTTGCATGGGGTCTTTGAAGACTTGGTAGCTGCTATTGGATCGCAGGCCCGCGATGCTTTGGTCCACCTCATAGCCGCCCGGTGTGCTGACATGCACTTTAAAGCCCAAAATTTCGCTGGCCTGCAGCCAAGTGTTGGCCATGTTGTTGCCGTCGCCCACCCAGGCCACGGTTTTGCCTGCGATGGAGCCGCGGTGCTCGATGTAGGTGAAGATGTCCGCCAAAATTTGGCAGGGGTGAAATTCGTTGGTCAGGCCGTTGATCACGGGCACGCGAGAGTGCGCGGCAAAGGCGTCGATTTTGCTTTGCTCAAATGTGCGAATCATCACCAAATCGACCATGCGGCTGATGACTTTGGCGGAATCTTCAATCGGCTCGGCGCGGCCCAATTGGCTGTCGCCCGTGGTCAAGTGCACCACGCTGCCGCCCAGTTGGTACATGCCGGCTTCAAAGCTCACGCGCGTGCGGGTTGAGGCTTTTTCAAAAATCATGGCCATCGTGCGGTCGGCCAGTACGTGGTGCTTTTCGTAGGCTTTGAACTTCTTTTTGATCAGCGCGGCGCGGGCGAACAGGTAGTTGTATTCGTCTGCCGTCAAGTCGCTGAATTGCAGGTAATGCTTGATGGCTTTGGGCTCTGCGGTCATGGCGCTCATGGATTTTTCGGCGCTGTGGCCCCCGTGCTTGCCAAGTGCTGTTTGATCAAGGGGCACAAGATGCCAACCAACTCGTCGATTTCAGTGGCGTTGATGATGAGCGGTGGCACCAAGCGCACCACAGAATCAGCGGTGACGCTGATCAGCAAGCCATGCTCGGCGCATTGGCCGGTAAGGGCGGCGCAGGGTGTGGCCAGCTCAATACCCAACATCAGGCCCATGCCGCGAATGTCTTTGACTCCGCCAGATTGGACTTCTGCCGCCAGCGCTTTGGCCAAAGAATCTTTCAAGTAAGTGCCCATCTTCGCGGCATTGGCCAACAAGCCTTCTTCCTCCATGATGCGAATGGTTTCAACCCCCGCGCGCATGGCCAGCGGATTGCCGCCAAAGGTGGTGCCATGGTTGCCTGGCGCAAAAATGTTAGCGGCTCTAGGCCCCGCCACCACCGCGCCAATCGGCACGCCAGAGCCCAAGCCTTTGGCCAGTGGCATCACGTCAGGCACGATGCCGGCCCACTGGTGGGCAAACCATTTACCAGTTCGACCCATGCCGCATTGCACTTCGTCAATCATCAGCAGCCAGTCGCGCTCGTCGCACAGCTTGCGCACGTCGCGCAGGTAGTCTGTGTGCATGGGGTTCACGCCACCTTCGCCTTGAATCGCTTCAAAAAACACCGCCACGACGTTTGGGTTGCCTTCGGTCGCTTTTTTCAACTCAGCGATGTTGTTAATGGGCACGCGGATGAAGCCCTCCACCAGTGGGCCAAAACCGGCTTGGATTTTGGGGTTGCCAGTGGCGCTTAGGGTGGCAATGCTTCGGCCATGAAAGGCTTTTTCGTACACCACGATTTCTGGCCGCTCAATGCCTTTGTCGTGGCCAAACTTGCGCGCCAGTTTCAGCGCGGCTTCGTTGGCCTCCAAACCCGTGCAGCAAAAAAACACGTTGGTCATGTTGGACAATTCGGTCAGCTTTTTGGCTAAAACTTCCTGATTTGGAACATGGTAGTAATTGCTGCTGTGGATGATCTTGCCAATCTGGTCTTGCAGCGCGGGCACCAGCTTGGGGTGGTTGTGGCCCAGCGTGTTGACCGCTATGCCGCCCAGTCCGTCCAGGTACGACTTGCCATTCAGATCCCACACGCGGCAGCCTTGGCCGTGCGACAGCGCGATGGGCACGCGGCCGTAGGTGTTCATCACGTGGGGCGAGGCGGCGGCAATGTGGCTCTCTTGAACAATCTCTTGGGGCTTGGCGGCTGCGTTCATGGTGTTTAACTCCTTGGGCGAGGGCTGAAAAATGTTTCGACCCAGTGGGTGTGGGCTTCGACGAGACTCAATGAAGCAATTCTAGGCGCATGGCCGAGGCCGTTTTTTGACAAATTCACATGACTGTGATGCGGCAAATCGTCTTTTTTTTTACTGAGATTTTGCGGGTAGCTTCGGCGAGTTTGGGCGGCGCTTCTTCTTTGGCCGATCGAATGAACGGCACATTCATGAACTAAAATTCTTGTGCACCGCAACATGCCAGCTTGTTGTCACTTTGATTAGTTCATGGATTCAAGCGCCACCAAAGAGGTTTTCATACTGGGATTGACCAAAGCCGGCAAGCCGTTTCGCCCCAGTGACTGGGCCGAGCGCCTGGCCGGCGTGATGAGCCAATTTCGCCCCGGTGGGCCGCAACCAGGCAGCCACCTGGGCTACTCGCCGTGGTGTGTGCCGACGGCTTTTGGCGAGGTGAAATGCGTGATCGTGAACCGCGAGCTGCGCGAATTCAACGTGATGGCTTGGGACTTTTGCATCAACTTCGCGCGGGACAATGATTTGCAGGTGTCTGCGACGGCGCCTGTGCCGCCCGCCGAGTAGGCCGCCAGCTACGGAACGGCAGCCGGATTAAAACCTTGACGCAGAGGTCGAGGCGCTCTCAGGTACTCCCCGCGCAGGCCAAGCGCCCACAAAAAAACCACCCGAAGGTGGTTTTTTAGCTTTGCTGACAGCGCACCCGTTACAAACGGCAGACTGGTTTCAAGTTAGAAGCCAGTCCGTGCGAGTGGACTGAATTGAATCAGGCCGGTTTGGCTGCTGCTGGAGCAGCCAGGGCCAATTTCTTGACCCGGGTGGACAGGCGGCTCTTGTCGCGCGCTGCCTTGTTTTTGTGAAAAATGCCTTTGTCAGCCACAGTGTCGACCACGGCTTGCATTTTGCCAAACGCCTCAGTGGCTTTGGCTTTGTCGCCAGAGGCAACGGCTTTTTCAACGTTTTTGACCGCCGTGCGGTACTGCGAGCGCAACGACGTGTTGGCGGCGTTGATTTTGATGTCCTGACGGACGCGCTTGCGGCCCGACGCCAGGCGCGGGTTCTTTTTCTTGGGTTTGGTAGATGCCATAAAGTGTGTTCCTTGTGTCGTAGGATGTTGTCAGCAAAGCCTTCAATTATAGCAGGGTATGTTCGGCTGCGGCACGGCCCAAGCACTGTGGCGCAGCGCTGGGGACTACGACTTGCTCATGGGTATCAGGCGAAGTCAGGCGATGGCAGGCCCTGGTGACAGCGCGGCTACACTTTGCGCCGTGTCATTGCTCAAATCTGCTTCAGTCATTTCGGCGCTCACTTTGGCCTCGCGCATTGCGGGCTTGGTTCGCGACCAGCTTTTTGCTGCCGCCTTTGGGGCCAGTGCCCTCACTGACGCTTTTTACGTCGCGTTTCGCATTCCCAACCTGTTTCGCCGCCTGTTTGGCGAAGGTGCTTTCAGCCAGGCTTTTGTGCCGGTTTTGGCCCAAACCAAAGAAAAGCACGGCCTGGAGGTGACTCGTGCATTGATCGACAGCGTGGCGACGGTGTTGGTGTGGGTCTTGCTGTTGACCAGCGTGGCGGGCGTGATTGGCGCGCCCGCACTGGTGTGGGCCATGGCCGGTGGCCTGCAAAAAGAACCCCAGGCGTTTGAGGCGGCGATTTTCATGACGCGCTGGATGTTCCCCTACATTCTCTTCATCTCGCTGGTGTCGTTTGCTTCGGGCATTTTGAACACCTGGCGGCAGTTTGCGGTGCCTGCCGCCACCCCGGTGCTGCTGAACCTGGCCATGATTGGTGCCACGGTGTGGGGCACGCCCTGGTTCAAGGCGAATGGCATTGAGCCGATTTATGCCCAGGTGATTGGCGTGATGCTGGGCGGCGTGCTGCAACTTGCCGTGCAGGTGCCTGCGCTGCTGCGGCTGGGGTTGTTCCCTAAAGTGGGCGTTAAATGGGTAGCGATGCTGGCCGCTTGGCGCGACCCTGCCACCCGCCACGTGGCGGCGCTCATGGTGCCTGCGCTTCTGGGCGTGGGGGTGGCACAAATCTCGCTGTTCATCAACACCCAAATCGCCTCGCGCCTGGCCACGGGCAGCGTCACCTGGTTGAGCAATGCTGACCGTTTGATGGAATTCCCCACGGCCATGCTGGGTGTGGCGCTGGGCGTGGTCCTGATGCCGCAATTAAGCCGCGCTAAAACGGCGAACAAGCCAGAGCAGTATTCGGCCCTGCTGGACTGGGGTTTGCGCTTGGTGGTGTTGCTGGCCGTGCCCAGTTCGGTGGCCTTGCTGACGTTTGCGCAGCCCTTGGTGGCGGTGATTTTTCAATACGGCGCATACACCACCTTTGACGTGCAACAAACCACCTGGGCGCTGATGGGTTGGGGCGTGGGCTTGGTCGGCGTGGTGGCCATCAAGGTGCTGGCCCCTGGGTTTTATGCCAGCCAGGACATGAAAACCCCGGCCCGCATTGCAATTGCCGTGCTGGTCATCTCCCAATTGCTCAACCTGGCGCTGGTGCCGGTGTTCGCCCATGCTGCGCTCACGCTGACGGTCGGCCTGGGCGCTTTGATCAACGCAATCTGGCTGCTGGTGGGGCTGATTCGCCGGGGCAGTTACAAGCCCGAACCGGGCTGGGGGCTTTTTTCGCTGCAAGTGTTGGCGGGCAGTGCCTTGCTGGGGATTTTTTTGATGTGGGCGTCCAGCGCCGTGCCGTGGACGCGCATGCCGGGCGAACACTTCACCCGGGTGGGCTACATGGCCCTGGTGCTGATCGCGTCGGCGCTGCTATATTTTGCGGCGATTGCGGCATCGGGTTTAAAGCTGCGCCAGTTTTTCAAGCGCTGAGGGTTCGATCTAAACCCAGCAAAAATAGGCACAATATAGCTATGCAATTGTCGTTTGATGTCCCCACGCCGCTGGCCTACTTTGCCTCTTTGGTGCAAAGCGACAAGGGTTTTCCGCTCTTGGAGGCGGCCGCCAGTCTGGGGCAAGACGAATACCCCGACCTGAGCGTGCAGCAGGTGCTGGGCGAGTTCGATCAACTGCTTGCCCGCCTGAAACGCCGCATTCCGCCCGACGCCGTGCCCTTGCAGCGCCTTCGTTTGCTGAACCAGTTTTTCTTCGTCACGCTGGGTTTTGGCGGCAACATCAACAACTATTACGACCCCGAAAACAGCTTCATCAGCAGCATGATGCGCACGCGCCGCGGCATTCCGGTGACTCTGGCTGTTCTGTGGATGGAATTGGCCCAGGCGCTTGACTTGAACGCGCAAGGCGTGGGCTTTCCGGGGCATTTCATGCTCAAGGTCACCTTGCCCAAGGGCCAGGTGGTGATTGACCCGTTTGATGGCAAATCTTTGAGCCGCGACCAATTGACCGAGCGGCTTGAGCCGTTTCAGCAACGCCATGGTTTGGCTGATGATTTTGAAGCCCCGCTGGGCTTGTATTTGCAGGCCTTGCCAGCGCGGGACATCGTGGCGCGCATGCTGCGTAATTTGAAAGAAATCTACAAATCACAGCAAGACTGGCCGCGCCTGCTGGCGGTAATGGATCGACTGATTGTCCTGCTGCCCCAAGCCTGGAGCGAGTACCGCGACCGGGGTTTGGTGTACTCAGAACTGAACGATGCCCGCCACGCCGTGCTCGATTTGGAATGCTACCTGGCCCACACCCCCAACGGGTCCGACCAGCAAGCCGTGGCGCTGCGTTTGAACGAATTGCGACGCATGGAGAGCTGAAAAGCGGCCTGAAGGCCCGTTAAATACCCAATATGGGTATTTGGTATTGATTTAGGGCAGTTTTTGATCAATTTTGAAAAAATAGGCCTCTAGCTCCCGAATCTATTCAATAGTTTGCTATATATATTATAGCAATTCGGAATTCGATGGCGTTCCCTGCCGTCCCGTTGCATGCCAGGCGCGGCGCAACTGGGTGTCGCTGCTGAAGCCTGCTGTCTGCGCCGCTTGCCCAACCGATTGCCCCGCACTCAACGCTCGTTCTGCTAGCGCCAACCGAATGTTGCGCAGGTAAGCCAAAGGCGTCTGCCCCACGTGATCGTCAAACAAGCGGGCCAAATGGCGCGGTGAAGTGCAGGCCACGTCGGCCATGCGCGGCAGACTCCAATCGTCTTGCGCGGCCATGCTCACGGCGTCTTGGACGCGGTGCAGGCCCGCATGCAAGTGGGCGCGGCCCTGCAAAAAGGGCGACAAAGCGGCGTCATTCGGCCCCCGGCGCAGCGGCATCACCATCACCTGGGCAACGCGGGCGGCAATCGCCTCGCCGCAAATTTCGGCAATCAAATGCACCGCCAGGTCAATGCCGGTGGTGATGCCCGCGCTAGAGTAGACGCCGCGTTTGTCGTCAATCACAAACACGCGGTTGGCTTGCACGTCGCACAGCGGTTCAGTTTTTTTCAAAGCGGCCAGTTCCAGGTGGTGCGTCGTCACGCGAGCGTGGGCCAGCAGGCCCGCTTGCGCAGCCAGTAATGCGCCTGCACAGATGGTGATCAGTCGATGGCCAGCACCGCTTGCTTGCATGGGCCGAGCGAGGCCGCGCAGCCAGTGCGTGACCTGGCGAACTGGCGTTTCATACAGACCAGCGGCTTCATCTGGCGTGCCCAGCAGCACCACCCAAGTGGGCGCGGTCAACTGCGCTGGCAGCGGTTCAATCTGCGCCAATTGCGCCCCTACAGAGCTGGGAACCGACACCTGCGGCCCCACAAACCGCAGTTTGAAAGCAGGCGGCTGGCCAAGGCGCGCCAACGACTGATTGGCGATGCGAAACGCCTCGGCAGGCCCCGCCCAGTCCAGCAGCAAGGTGGCTGGCAGCAGGACAAAGAGCACGTCGATGGTGGACTGCGGAGTAGGGGTCACGGGCTGACTCGCGGCTTGTAAACGCGTTCTGTGGAGGGCGGGTATTGGCCCAGCAAGGCGGCTGGGCGAATCGGGCGCGGCACAAAGTTGCCCCCGCAATTGGGGCAAACGCCTTGCAGCGGTCCGTCGGCGCAGGCTTCGCAAAACGTGCATTCAAACGTGCAAATTCGGGCCAGGGTGGATTCTGGCGGCAAGTCGATATTGCAGTTTTCGCAGTTGGGTCTGAGTTTGAGCATGCTGAAATCCTTGCGGTTGGCGTGAATGGGAACTAAGCGCTGGCAAGGCGCGACAAGGCCGCCGTCGCCGTGCAAACTTGCGCAAACCGGTCTTGCAGCACCGTGGCCGTGCGCATTTTGATGTCGGCTGCCACCAGGGTAGACCCGTCTGCCTGCGCCATGTCCCAGGTCAGCGTCGCGTCCATCGCGTAATCCACGCTGTAGCCCAGGTCAGAGGCATGCCGCGCCGTGGTCTCGCAACATTGCTCGGTGCGAATGCCGCTGACAACGATTTTTTGAATGCCGTTTTGCGCCAACCACTCACCCAGCCCGGTGCCCACCAACGCGCTGTGCCGACTTTTGTGAAACGTGGCGGCGGCTTCAAAATCAAGCAAGCCCTGAATCGGTTTGACGTGCCCGGACTCGATAGCGAACGCATTGGCCAAGGTGGGCGGGCCATCCACATGAAAGATCAGCACGATCGGCACGCCTTGGGCTTTGCAACCCGCAATCAACGCGTTTTGCGCGGCCAAGTAAGCGGGCAGATCGGTCGCGGTGAAGTACGGTCGCAACCGAAATGAATCTTGGGCGTCGATCACGATAAGACAAGTGTTCATGAAA